>CAYJHY010000286.1:0-2860 GCA_964369875.1 uncultured Mailhella sp. | reverse complement strand
ATACAAATACTTCTTGAAGAATTACAGCAGGAAGCGCACACCACCTCGGTTCGCTGGGGAATGCTCATTGATTTACAAAAATGCATGGGCTGTCATGCCTGTACAATCGCCTGTATAAGTGAAAATACTCCTTCCAACAGTCTGGTTTTTCGTAACGTAAACGAGGAAGAAGTGGGGGCATTTCCAAAAGTTACACGAAAATTTTTCCCAAAAAGCTGTATGCAATGCCAAAATCCTCCCTGCGTTCCAGTTTGTCCCGTCAACGCAACTTTTCTTGACGAACAAACAGGTATTGTCAAAATGAATCATCAAGAATGCATTGCGTGCAAACAATGTATAAACGCCTGTCCCTACCAAGCAAGAGATTTTGCAAACCCTAAAGACGAAGAAAATTTGTATAATAACTTACCTTCCGCTTCGTCCGTGTCAAATAATCTTTTAGGGTATGAGCAAATAGAAAATACGTATCGTAAAAACACGCATTTACCGACAAGCAAGAAAAAAATGGTCAACAAATGTAATTTTTGCTTGCACAGACTGGAAAAAAGCATACTCCCCGCTTGCGTGAGTGCTTGCCTCGGACGTGCCACTATTTTTGGAAATCTGAATAATCCCAATTCGTTCATTAATAAACAATTAAATGAACAAGCCCATAGAATTATGATATATAGAGAAGAACAAAAGACAACTCCTCATGTTTTCTATGCAATATAACTATTTTGAGATGAAAATCGATTTCTACTTTCTACATTAAAAATAAGAAACAAAATATGACAGAAAAATATATATACAGCGTTTGTCAGCAGTGTAACACCAACTGTGGCATTAAAGTTCGAGTGGAAGATGGTATTATCAAAAAAATAAGCGGTAATCCCTACAGTCCTTGGACACTGCATCCCCCCATTCCTTATACTACTCCCCTAAATGAAGCCTCTGATATTGAAGGCGCTCTTTGCCCAAAAGGTTACGCCGGCATTCAGACTCTTTATGATCCTTACCGCATAAAAAAGGTTTTGAAGCGTGTCGGGAAACGCGGAGAAAATAAATGGCAAAGCCTCGACTTTCAGCAAGCCATCAACGAAATTGTCAACGGTGGCAATCTTTTTGGTGAAGGCCATGTGGACGGTCTAAAAGACATCGCCACCCTGCTTGACCCTATTCTTTCAAAAAAACTTGCAGATGATGCAAAACTAGTGATTGAAAATAAACTTTCTTTAGAAGAGTTTCAGCAAACACATAAAGAACATCTACACCATTTAATTGATCCCAATCATCCCGACTTAGGGCCTAAAAATAATCAAATTTGTTATAGCTGGGGCAGACAAAAAGGCGGAAGAACGGAATTTATCAAACGATTTTTCAACCATGGACTCGGCACTGTCAACACTCACGGCCATACTACTGTTTGTCAAGGGTCTCTTTACTTTACCTGTAAAGCCATGTCTGACCAGTTTGTTGAAGGTTCTTTTAAAGACGGTAACAAATTCTATTGGCAAGCGGATAATGAACACGCCGAATTTATTCTTTTTGTAGGCGCCAACCCCTTAGAAGCCAATTATGGCCCTCCCTTGCGTGGAGCTATTTTTAATGAACAGATTGCCCATAAAAAGCAAAAAATTGCTGTTGCCGACCCTCGGCTGAGTAAAACTGCCGCCAAGGCTTGGAAGTGGTTACCCATCAAACCTGACGGCGTTGCCGCCCTCGGTATGGGAATGATTAATTACATTCTACAAAATCACACCTATGACCTTCGCTATTTAGAAAACTGCAACAAAGCCGCCGCAAAACAAGACAAAGAGCCCACATGGTCACAAGGGGCTTGGCTTGTCAAAATAGAAAATAATCAAACCTCAAACTTTCTGCGAGCTTCTGATTTAGGCATTTCCCCACAAAACAAACAAGGAAAAAAAGAAAACTGGGAATTTGATGCCTTTGTCAGCCTCGTTGAAAATAAGGCATCTTTTTTTGATCCCAATGACGAAGAAACACCCGTACACGGTGAGCTTTTTGTGGACACAGTTCTCAATGGTCACCGTGTAAAAAGCGTGCTTCAAATTTATAAAGAAGAAGCAGAAAAAAAATCTTTGCAAGCATGGGCTGAAGAAGCGGGCATAAGCGAAGAAGAACTTATTGAATTAACACAAGAATTTTGCTCGCACGGAAAAAAATCCGTGGTAGACATCCACCGTGGTGTTTCTCAGCACACTAACGGTTTTTATAATGTCGCCATTTTTATGCTTATCAATACACTTATGGGGAATTTTGATTGGCAAGGCGGTCTTATTAAGGCCACGACTTATAGTGCGGACAGCTCCCACGCCCCCTTCCCTCTCAATCAAAATGAAAAACAAAACCCTTGGGGTATTTCCCTTATCAGAAACACCCACTATGAAAAAACAACACTTTTCCAAAACTACCCTGCCAAAAGACCTTGGTATCCTTTCGCTTCGGATATTTATCAAGAAATTATCCCAAGCGCAGGAGACATGTATCCTTACCAAATAAAAGCCTTGTTCCTTTATATGGCCGCCCCTACCTATTCTTTACCCGCAGGATACACCCTTGAATCTATTCTGGCGGACAGCAGTAAAATCCCTTTGGTTATTGCAAACGATATTACAGTAGGAGAGACAAGCAGATTCGCCGACTATATTTTCCCCGATGTCAGTTATTTGGAGCGCTGGGAGTTCGCAGGTTCCCACCCATCTCAGCCTTCAAAAGTTGCCCCTGTGCGTCAACCTGTTGTTGCTCCCCTTACCGAAAATATCTGTGTTTATAATCAAGAAATGCCCATAAATTTAGAAAGTATGCTTCTTGCCATTGCCGAACAGATGAATCTTGTCGGCTTCGGTGAAAATGC
>CAYJHY010000285.1:0-2862 GCA_964369875.1 uncultured Mailhella sp. | reverse complement strand
CCCACCAAAGGGAATGATTCCCTTTGGAAACCCCGTAAATTTTCTTTTTACTTGCTAAAGCAAGTAAAAAGAAAATGAATGAGGGGGTTTGGGGGAAATCATTTCCCCAAAAAAAATAAAAATTAGCACATTGACTTCACGTGATTTTGAAAGAGCTTTATGAAAATTTTCCTTGAAGAAAACGGTTACATGTTATATTCTCGTACTACAAAAAACAAGTATTAGGATTATATTTATGAGCCAGCTTTTTGAAAATTATCATCGCGTAAAAAAAAATATTTCCCTTGCCTGCCAAAAAGCACAAAGGGATGAAAACCATGTGAAGCTTATCGCCGTTTCCAAATTTCACCCCATTGAATCCATAGTCGAGGTTGCTTCATACGGGCAAAAAGATTTTGGGGAAAATTATATTCAAGAAGCTCTTGAAAAAATCACTGTTCGTCCCGATCTTACATGGCACGCCATTGGCCCCATCCAAAGCAAAAAAACCAAAGACATTGTCGGAAAATTTTCTCTGATACACACCCTTGCCACACCTTCATTTTTGCAAGAGCTCATAAAACGTGTACCTCAAGACTCTGTGCAAGAACTTCTTTTACAAGTCAACATCGGCCGTGAAGAACAAAAGTCAGGCCTCCTCCCCGAAGACTGTCTTGACTTTATGAGGCAAATCCTCCCATTACAACACCTTAAAGTTGTAGGACTTATGTGTCTTCCCCCGTTCAACGATGACGCAGAAGTCACTCGCCCCTATTTTAGACAAATGCGTGAACTGCGTGATAGTCTAGTAAAAGAACTGGATACACATTTACCACATCTTTCCATGGGTATGAGTGGTGATTTCCAAGTAGCCATCGAAGAAGGCGCCACCATTATTCGGGTGGGAACCGATATTTTTGGTCAAAGAAAGGTTGGCTAAAGATTTATTGAAATTGCTTCATAAAATTAGAATCACATGAGTTCTTGCATATTCTTTGCAATTTTATTCTAAAAAAGCCCTCTGCATTATCAATTTTGCAGGGGGCTTTTTTGGGAAAAGTTTCTAAGATTAAAGCTTTTTTGGAAAAGAAGAGAGGTTTGCCCCCTCTCAAAAGTCGTAAAAACGCTTTTTTGTTCACAAAAAAGGTTTTCCTCTCCCCAACAAAACTTTTCTATTCAGTCAAAGGAATAGAAGAAGCAGGTGGGCTAAGCTTTGTGCCGACAGACGGCCCAAGGGGAAGCTGCACAGCTTCGGCTTTATTTTCTACTAATAGGGGAATAATTTCATCATACATGGGAACGGTGGTGGTGGCCATAGCAATAACTTCGGTACTGTCTGTGTGTAGGAGGCGTATATTAAAACGGATGCCTTTTTCTGCTATGGTGTAGGTGCCGGCCATAAGAAGCTCTGCCATCACACTTTGCTGAGAAAGCTTGTCTCTTTTCCTAGTTAGAAACAGCTCCCCCACTTCAGGAGTCATCACAATTTCGTTTCCTTTGCGGATTTCTAAAACTGCATAGCCATGTTGTTTTAGTCCACGTGCCAATTCTTCACTCATCTGACGTGCCAAACCATTGGTTTTTTGCAAATTATCAACATTTGCAGGTATGGTAAACGCTATTCTCAGCTGATCAAAAGGCGCATCTTTACCAAACTGTTTAACAAGTTGCTTATGAAGTTGCTTCACAGCCGCGTCAGCGGCCTTAGGTACATAACCTCCGGACGAGCGAAACGCACCGGTAGCATGGGCAGAATGTGACAAAGCATAAACAAACAAGAGCATAAGAGCCATTAGGATAGGAAGACATTTATTTTTCATGGAAAAATCCTTTGGATGAAACATCGCTACGTTAATACAAAGTTTAAAAAACAGGAAATTTTAGCGAATAGACTTAATAACTCTTTGCAAATCTTCCATTTCTTTTTTTAGTTGGCAGATTGTTTCCACATCATTGGCGGAAGAAAGAGCAATACTATAATATTGATAGGCAAGCTCATAACGTTCTTCTTCCCTCAGTTCTTTGGCAACCTTCCAATTATCAATGGTGTAAGGTCCTTCGGGAACCGTTGTAGAACTTTTACAAGCGCCTAAAAATATAACCAATATAAGCAATAATTTTTTCATAATTTTAACCTTATTACTTTACTTTTACACCCTGAACAATAGGGAGACCGCTTGCTTTGAGTGGGCTTTGATTTGGGTGAAGAGGAATATCGGGAATTTCTCCAAAGGGGGTAGCCATTCGAATTAAAATAGGATTTAGCGTAAAAATCGTTTGTGCCGTTCTCAAAACCATACCATCTGAACCTCGAATAAGTCGTGCGTTCAAGTAAAGATGATTGTTATCGGCATAAAATGTTCCTGTAAGCAGAACCGCATTTTTCTTTTTTACGGAAGTTGTGTAGGTATTATCGCTTACACCATAGGCAAAGCCGTCTTTATTTATAACTTGACTTCTGGCAGAAAAATCGCGCACGGGAAAGCCTCTGGTATTGAATTCATAAATAAAGGCATCTCGTACATATTGACCAAAGGGGCTTGGGCTTTGTAAGTCCTCTTGTGGGGTAAATGTCGTGATATACGCAGTCATCCCACTCAGATTTGAAGCCGGCCAAGTTTCCAAGAGTTGGTTCGTCAGTTCTCGAACTTTCAAACGTATTTCTTGTGAATCAAAATGGGCTTTTGTTGGGTCGTATTGTGTATTATATAGATTGCTCACTCGACTATTTTGCGCATCAGAAAAGCTTGAGTCAGACCCTTTTTTGGCTTGCAACATGGTTTCTTGCTTGGCCAAAACCTCTGTGGGGATTATTAAGCCAAAAGCACAAGAAAAAAGCAGAGATATACTGCATAGACTAGATATAGTTTTCATAACAACTCC
>CAYJHY010000284.1:0-2863 GCA_964369875.1 uncultured Mailhella sp. | reverse complement strand
AACGAACAGACAAAGAATGAGTTTAGCGTGTTTATACATACTATCCTTCCTTTAAAAATGTTCTTTTCGCTTGGATGACGAGGCAATGCCAAGGGCAGTTCTGTATTTTGCAACAGTTCGTCTGGCAATGGCAACCCCAAGTTCATCTTTTAAAAGGTCACATAATTTTTCATCAGCCAAAGGAGCTTTGGGGTCTTCTTTGGAAATCATTTGCTTTATCAGCGCCTTTACACTTTCAGATCCTACTTGGTTACCGTCGTCGGACTCAAGGGCACTGTTGAAAAAGAATTTAAGCTCAAACGTGCCATGGGGAGTTGCAACGTATTTATTGGTAGTGATACGGCTTACAGAAGATTCATGCATTTCGATATCTTCTGAAATATCTTTAAGAATAAGAGGTTTGAGTTTGCTTACTCCGTCTGTAAAAAACTCTTTTTGGAATTTTAAAATACTTTCCATAACCTTATAAAGGGTTCGACGCCTTTGTTCCAAACTTTTTATAAGCCATGTGGCAGAGGTAATTTTTTTCTGTGAATAATCTTTGACTTCACCGGTCATATTTTTATCGTCTTTATTTAAAAATTCATTGATTTGCAATGTGGGAAGGTCATCACTCAGAACGATAATAAAATCTTCCTCATAAGGAATAACATGCACATCGGGGCTCACAAAAATGGGTTCACTTTCGCCATAAGCGGCACCTGGCATGGGATTTAAAGATTGGATAATATCAATATACTCTTTGAGTTCTTCCAGATCGATTTTAAACTTACGCATCACAGGTTTGTATCTATGCGTTTCCAAATCGTTAAGATGATATTTTATAAGATCGGTAAGGATAGGATCTCTGTCATAGCCTAATACCTCTATCTGTACAAGTAAACACTCTTGTGGATTTCTTGAAGCAATACCAACAGGATCGAGACGCTGCACAAAACGCACAACATCTTCAACATCTTCTACTTTACACTGCGCCTGCTCTGCAATTTCTTGATTTGTTGCTTGTAAATAACCGGCATAGTCAATATTTCCCAAAACATATTCGCCGATTTCCACTTGATGCTCTTTTAGTTTGGAAAGGCGAAGTTGCCACATAAGGTGCGCTTCAAGGGTAGTTTTGGAAGCATAACGTGTTTCAAGAGGATTCAAATCATCTAAACTGTCAAAATCTTTTATAGAGCTTATTCGAGGAGCGCTTGAAAGCTCACCTAAATAGTTTTCCCAATCCCCATTTGAGCTTACCTCATCAAACTGATACCCCTCATCTTTATCTTCGCTTTTCTTGGGGCTTTGTGAAAAATCGTGTTCAAATTCAGATAGGTCTATAGCAGAAGAGCCTTCTTCCAAAAAAGGGTTTTCCATAAGCTCTTGCTGAACATAATCCACAAGTTCCAGATGCGACATTTGCAGAAGCTTAATGGCTTGTTGTAGCTGTGGCGACATTAACAGCTGCTGAGTTTGTTTCAACTGTTGTTTTAATTCTAATGCCATGGGTGCTCCTCTTACAAACAATTTCCGTAATAACTTCTGATTAATAATATGTATGCTTTTTACAAATCAAAGATAAATATAAGATAAATGAACCTATGCATTTCTTATGCCATAATTCTATTTTACTTGCAAGCAAGGAAAACATTTTTTTAAATAATGATTTTATTTAGTGATACTTGTCATTGTAAGCAGTACTTCCAACACAAACGAAAAATTAAGATTTTTTGAAGTGGATACGTAACACGTCATTCCAATTTAGCATAAACTTAAAAGTGTGATATACTAAGAAACATGTTTTTATTGAACTTAACATCTCCCTATTAAAGTTTTTTTTGGAAAAGGGGAGGGTTTGCCCAACATCTGTTGGATGGAAAAACGCTTTTTTGTTCACAAAAAAGGTTTTTCCCCTCCCAAGAATAAGTAAATTGGAATGACGCGTGGATACGTAATTTTTGGAATTAAAAATGCTTGCGAAAGCTTAGAATTTAATGCATTATTAATTCTCAACCATGCTTCACATAAGTAAAGATACGTAAAAATACAAAGTCATTAGAGTAAATGGAGTTTAAAATGGATTTTAGAACCCTAAAAGACACACTGAGTCGTGCAAAGCTTTACGCAACACGTGGGAATTTTACGCAATCCATTGGTTTTTTGTTAAAATGTTTACAAGCCATACATAAAACCCCTTCTATTTCTTCGGCAGAAGCCCGAACTGCTGTGCGTGAAATTTTACATGTATACACAAAAGACCCTTTTATTCGTCCCATGCTTACCCCTTTTATAGAGACGATTACAGGCTATGAAGGTGGAAAAGAGCGCGCCGTGTTTACTGTATTGAAGCCAATCTTTGATACTATCAGCAAACAAGCCGAAGAAGAAAGCTATGAAGCCGCTATGGCAAGAAAAATCCACCTAGACAAAGCTCTTGGCAGAGCAAAAAGATCCCTCGAGGATGGGCATCTTCCAAAAGCAGAAGAGAGTTTCAAGGAAGCTTGTAGCTTTTACAAGGATGAATATGCATTTTTTCTTTATATTGCAAAACTTTATATGGAATCAAAGCAGTATACACTCGCCCAAAGCTATCTCAAGCGCGAACTTGAAGTCAACTCGGATAGTGAGGATGCTCAAAAGCTTATGCAACAAGTTTCCAAGTTATTGTAATGAATTGATCTATTAATCACCTAAAAGCTTTCCTGTCTTACATAAGAATTCCTAATAATTACACGGAAATACAGGAAATATATATTTACGCCTTAGACTTTCTCTCTTTTTGGACGCTTGAGTTTTATTGTTAATGTTGCTGGATACTGGTTAGGAGGTGTTTCATGGGATCTATTCGTTTTTTGCACGTAGCTGATGTGCACCTTGA
>CAYJHY010000283.1:0-2867 GCA_964369875.1 uncultured Mailhella sp. | reverse complement strand
CATCGGCATTTTCACCGAAGCTCAACACTTGTCCCGATACTCTTGCTTTTACCATCGTGTGTTGGGAAGCGGTTAAACTGCCTAAAGCTGTGATATAGACTTCGGCATCCGCACGAGAAGCTTCCACCACATTCACCAAGGGGCTCGGAACTTGTGGTTTTGCTTTTTGGCTTTTGGGCTGAGTAGACAATATAAGCCACGAAAGCGACAAAGACACAGCTAAAATTATTACAACAATAAGCAAGGTTTTATTACGAGACATTATTTTTCACCTACAATATTTTCATGGCTAAACGTGGGAAAAAACATACCCCCAAGGGCTCTGCAAAGATTAATGCGGGCTTTCACCACATTAACTTGCTGTTTCACAAGGGAAATTTCTTGGTTTTGGGTATTATTGAACTGGGTGATAAAACGTAAAAAAGTTTCACTGCCCTGTAGATAACTTTCTAAAATGGCTTCGGTGGATTTTTGCGCCAAAGCAAACTGTTTTCCTTGTAAGAAAAGTTTATTTTGCTGAGCAACATCACTGACCAAGGCGTTACTCACTTCCTCGATGGCCTGTGCCACAACCTTGGCATAGGCCTGCACCGCTTCTTCTGCCACCGCACGGGCACGTTTTTCTTCGGCTGCCAACTGACCACCGTCAAAAATCGGAGCGGTTAACGAAGAAACGAGGCTCGACACCCAGTTCACAAAAATGAGGGAAGGTTCTGCCGCACTGAAGGCGTGACTTGCAGACAGCTTAATGGAAGGGAAACGATTGGCACGAGCTCTTGAAACATCAAGATCGGCGGCTTCCAGTCTTGCCCAAGCGGCCTTGATATCAGGGCGCAATTCCAAAAGTTCTATGGGTAAGCCAACTTCGGGCATGGGGGTAATTTTTGGGAGCCTTGCATTATGGTCAAACTCCGGCAAATTCCCCGGCAGTTGTCCAAGAAGCACAGATAAGGCATTTTTATACATGATACCTTGCTCTTCCACACCGGGAACATTGGCAAGGGAGGCCGCAAGGGATTCTTGCTGTTGCAAAACATCCGTACTGCTCGCCAAGGCGTTTTTAAAGCGGGTTTCTTGCATGGTCACAAGACTTTCATTCACGGCTATCTGTCTTTGCAATACCGTGTATTCTGCCCTATTACCCAAAAGGTTCGCCCATGTTTCCGCCAAAGAGGCGGCGATGGTCATGGCCGCGGTTTGCACATCTTCCTTACTCGCTTCATAACGAGCATAGGCCGCACGGCGTTCGGAAGTCACTTTACCCCATAAATCCAACTCATAAGAAGCGCTGAAACCTAACTCATAGCCTGTGCTATCGGAATAAGAAGACGAAGAACTCAAAGAATTTTGCGAAGTATTAAAACGCTTGTTTGCAGAGGCATCAAGCCCGATTTGTGGCAAAGAACCACCAAAAGCGCTATCGGCTTGATATTTACTTTGTTCAAGACGGGCAAGGGCACTTAAAAGGTCAAAGTTACCGCTAAGCGCTATTTTTTGCAGATGGTTTAAATCCTCACTGCCGAAACTTTCCCACCACGGTTTTCCTTGAACAAGGGTATAATCAAAATCTTGGTCTTGGGCTATTTGCGCCAAAATCCGCTCGGGAACTTCAAGTTTCATACTGTCGTAATATGTGGGGAAATCTGTGGGGAGAGTGGTAAGCGCTTCCCTGTCTTGTAAGGCCATTGGCCCACAGGCACAAAGACTGAGGGATAAAGCGAAAAGAAAAATTTTATGCATAAAATTCCCATATCCTTTTTTTACATAACTTTATGTATCACAATTATTGCCAGCCCAACCGTATAACCGAAGACTGCCCTTTAACATGCTACTTGCGTATGGCAAAAACAATACGAATTTTATGAAAACAGCTGTGCTGAACAAAAAAACTGTTTTAGATTGTGCCGACAATCTTTGGCAACACCATCTAAATGAAAATGTTAGTCGGAGTAGGCTAACAAAAGTTCTTAAGATACGCAAGTTAAATTATGTGACGTTTTCGTTACACGCCTTTGTTTTATCATGTGTAATGATAGTATCTATTTGATAATAAATAAATATTTGGCAAGCAAACTAAATTCGAATATATAAACTAAATTCAAGTAAATTTTAATCTCACTCAGAAAGATAGAAGTAAGCCAAGCAAACCCAAAGCAATCCCCAAAAAAAGGCTGATAAGAATGTACAAGATGGCCTGCATTCCTTTTTTCTTTTGCAATAACTGTAAAATTTCAAAAGAAAAGGTGGAAAAAGTGCTCAGTCCACCCAAAAATCCCAAGGTGAGTGCTTTTTCTGAGTGATTTTGCCATATATGTATGATGGAATTTACTTCGGGAACCTCGAGGGAATATTTCCAAAAAAAACCCGCTAAAAAGCCGATGCAAAAAGAAGCGAGCAGATTTGCCATAAGGGTTGCAAAGGGAAAAGACGTCCATTCTTTTTTTGCGCAAAATTCAGCAATGCCATAGCGAAGGCACGCCCCAAGGCTTCCTCCCACGCCAATGGCAAGACATTCTGTAAAAAAAGGAATATACATTATAATTATCCGTTAAAATATCTGTTGTTATGCTATTAATGAGGCTCAATCAGGGTGTTCATGGTAAGGCGTAACAAATATTTTTGCAATAAACATTAATCGGATAATTTTCTTTTACTTATTTTTGGAAGAGAGCCCCCCCTCTCTCTTTTCATAAAAACAGTCGAAACTTAATTACTAAACTTTTTATCGTTACGTTCAATATAGTCTTGCATATCTTTCACGCTTTTTGCGTCATTGCTTACCAAATTCATAAGTGTATTAAAAGGAACCATACCAATCATCTTTTTCTTATCAGAGTCAATAAGCATGGAAACTTCCACTCTGTAGT
>CAYJHY010000282.1:0-2867 GCA_964369875.1 uncultured Mailhella sp. | reverse complement strand
CAAACTTCTTCGTCATTATTTTTTGCAGAAAGTTCACCGCAATGATGGGTTCTGTTCCAATCTCCCAAAGGAGCGATAAAGGCAGCATGTTCTTTTTGCACATCATGATTTTGTAATTGACTCATCTTATTCCTCTTTTATTGCTTCACACTGTAAGTATCTTAATAAACAAATTTATTTTTTACTTTTGACCACTTAATATATAGGATACGGCTTCGGCTGTCAAAACGCTTTCTTGAGTGCCTTCTTCCATATTTTTAATCATCACCGAATTATTCTCAAGCTCTGCGGAACCCAAAAGTAAGGCAAATTTTGCTTTGGATTTATCGGCTTGTCTCATTGCGCTTTTCACACTGCGACTTTCAAAAGCCATCACACCATTGAGCCCTGCATTTCTGAGGGATTGGGTAATTTTGAAAGCCTCAGCTCTACAGCTGTCGTCAAGAGCCGTCAAATAAAAATCTATATTTTTTGCTTCGGGCGCTTCAAGGAGCAAGGCTAGCCTTTCCATACCGCATCCAAAACCAATACCCGGCACAGCTGGCCCGCCGATAGATTCCACAAGCCCGTCATAACGACCACCGCCGGCAATAGAACCTTGGGCGCCGATGTTATCAGAAACCACTTCAAAAGCGGTTCTGGTATAGTAATCAAGGCCACGCACCAATCTTGTATTGATAACGTAAGAAATATCTTGACTGTCAAGACCTTGTTTTACCACACTAAAGTGACTTTGGCATTCCTCACAAGCATGATCGACCATATAGGGCGCATCCATGGTTGCTTCTTTACATTTTGGATTTTTACAATCGAGAACACGCAAAGGATTGGTATGCATACGACGCTTGCAATCTTCACAAAGAATTTCGGCATCGAGCTTTTCAAGCCATGCTTGCAACATTTCACGATAGGCAGGACGGCAAGCCGAACAGCCCAAGGTGTTAAGTTGCAAGGTAATGTTTTGAATGCCCACGCTTTCCAAAAATACCATAAGCATGGAAATAATTTCAGCGTCCGCCTCTGCTTCTTTAGGACCGATACATTCACAGTTTAATTGATGGAATTGGCGCATACGTCCCTTTTGAGGACGCTCATGACGAAACATAGGGCCGGTGGTGAAAAATTTGCTCACCGACTCTTTGGCTTGAACATTATTCTCTACATAGGCACGCATAACACCGGCGGTTGCTTCCGGACGCAAAGACATAGAACGGCCTTTGCTATCCATAATAGTATACATTTCTTTTTGTACAACATCCGTTTCCGTTCCTATGGAGCGACAAAACAAATCGGTAAATTCCATGAGCGGGGTGCGAAGTTCTGTAAAGCCATAACGGCCAAACACCGTGCGTGCGCTCTGTTCAAGATACGTAAATAAGCGACTTTCATCGGCAAATAAATCTGCAAAACCTTTTATCGCTTGAATTTTAGCCATGGTATGCTCCCTCATAAAACATTGAATAGAAGACAATATGCTTATTATCTCAGATTGTCAAAATATTTATGATGAGCCAGATAAGCCTAATTTATTATTTCTTGGGAGGGGGAGAACCTATTTTTTGGAAAAAATAGTGTTCTCCCTCTCCCAAACCCTCCCCCTCTCCACAAAAGACTTTAATATTCGAGTTACCCGTTTAAATATAACTCTTCGAATTTTCATCAATATATTTTCTGGAGAGAAAAACTTGCATTAGAATCAAAGAATGCATATAATAATCTTTACATTGATATTGGTAAAGCTCATGTGAAATATACCGATAGACAGGATGAACTCTGAAAATTACAAGGACGTAAAAGGTTTGCCACGGACTGAAAAGGCAACAAAACAGAGCAAGCACCATTAAAAAATCTCAGGAGACTCCATGATTAGACTCAAAAAGACGTTAGCTCTTATTGCTACTACACTTTGCCTTTCTTTTACTACAGGTAACGCACAAGCAGAAAATAAAATCAGCCTCGGCGCGGCGATCGTTTGGGTAAGTTCACCTTATAAGGGACACGACAACACCCTTTTACCTCTCCCTGTTATTTCATGGGAAGCCAAGCATTTTTATATCCGCGGCTCTCGAGCGGGTGTTTTCCTTTGGACTGACGACAACGAGATGAATGAGCTCTCCATTGGTCTTGGACTTGGTGATACATACTTTGACCACGATAAAACAAGCGATCATCAACTGAAAAGACTTGACGACAGAAAGCTTGCGGTGGACGGTTACTTACAATATATTTTGCGTACACAAATCGGACATTTGGGAGCTCGCTTATCCTATGATGTGTTCGGTAACGCCGAAGGCTTTATGGCAGACGCTTTTTATGCTTATCCTTTCCAACTAGGCCCTGTTTCCATCAGACCGGGTGCGGGTATAAAATGGGAAAGTGAAGATCGCCTCAACTACTACTATGGCGTGTCTGCGACCGAATCCAATAAAAGCGGATTGGCCAGATATCAAGGGGATTCCGGTTTTTCTCCTTACCTTTCTTTACATTCCGAGTACCAATATAATGATAATATTTCCATTTTTGCCAGCTCACAAGTTCGTTTTCTGAGTTCTCAAATCAAAGACAGTCCTATGATTGACGACTCAAATGTTATTAATGCAACCTTTGGGGCGCGTTATTCGTTCTAATTTTTTACAACGCTATAAAGTCAAAGGAAAGTGTAAAAGCTTTCCTTTTTTATTTAAAAGAATGCAATATAAACCCACGCTCTAAATTTAAAGTTTTTTTGAAAAAGGGGAGGGTTTGGGAGGGGGAAAACGCTATTTTTTTCAAAAAATAGGTTTTCCCCCTCCCAAGAAATAACAAACACGATTTCTCTTGACTTGCTTTTCTTGTTAAGAAACGTTAGGTTCTTTTCATGAAAGATA
>CAYJHY010000281.1:0-2875 GCA_964369875.1 uncultured Mailhella sp. | reverse complement strand
ATAAAAATTATTCGCTATAATAACTGCTTTCTGCAATTTTCATAGGCATAATGAGTACCATGTAATCGGGGTCTTCTGAACCTGAGATGGAGCAAGGGCCTTCTGAGCCTGTGAGGGTCCATTCCAAGTTTTCGGATTGGAAATGTCCTAAGATGTCCATAAGATTTTTGGTTGGGAAGGCAATCTTTTCGAGAACGCCTTCATATTCCACATCAAGCTCTTCCACGGCAGAACCAGTTTCTTGCGCTTGAGCGGAAAGAATGGCCACGTTGTTGTCAAGCTTGAAATAGGTGCATTTGTCGTTGTCGCTGTTAAATATGTTCAAACGATCGAGGGCTTCCAAACATTCTTTACGGTTAAGTTTAAGCTTGGTGGCATCAGGGGCGTTCAGGCGTGAAAGGAAATTCATGTAGTCAGGATAGTTGAAACCTGAGCGGGGTACACTTAGGTGTTCGGTTCCTTTAGAATTACGGATGTGGAAACGACGTTCGCTTAGGTTGAACATAATTTCATCGGAAGCCAACCATTTTTTAATTTCGTTCACGTATTTTTTCAAAAGCAAAAGACCTGAGTCTCCGATTTTCGCGGAAATATCGTCGTTTACAAAACGGATCATGGAGAATTGATGGCCATTTAATCCGCAAACATCCACTTTACCGGAATCTGTATTTTTAAGGTAAAGGCATGCCAAAGCTTCTTGAGTTTCATCATCATGGATACAAAAAGAAACTTTTTCCAAAATTTCTTGGAAGTAATCGCCCGCCCAAAGCACAGCGCCTTCTTCAGGAAAAGGAGGCAAAGCTTGAAACCATACAGGATCTGCCGCAGGCAATTTATAGGAACGTCTTCCCTGCTGTACAAGAAGATTATTCGTTTCAGAATCGAGAACAAGTTTGATTTCACCATTTGGAAGCTTACGCATCAAATCAACCATAGCTTTTCCGTTCACGCCAACTTTACCCGCTTCTTCCACTTGTGCCGGATACGTACCCGTAAACTCAATATTCACATCCGTTGCCATAATGGTAAAACTATTATCGGCTTGAGCCTGTAACCATACGGAACGAAGATACGTTGCTCCCGCTTTACTTGGAATAATTCCTGAGGCTTTCAAAAATCCTTCGATGATCTCTTCTTTCTTAACCGTTAATTTCATAATTAATTCCTTAGTAGTTAATAAGTGTTGTGAATTTGTTCCTAATTGAATTATCGTATTGAAATATTTGATTTATTAAAGAACTTAATTACGCTCTAAAGTGGCAAAAGGAACAAAATATAAGAAAAACTTCTGTATTTTGCCCTATTTTGAAAGAATTTGCTCCTTTTGTTACCACTCTGTGCATATCTTTGTTCCTAAGTCTTATTTCTCAATTGTTCCGCCACCATAAGCTATGGTGGGACGGTTTTTTTGTTGATAACGCTTTGTTTACTTGCCCAAATTTTTCCTAAACTTTTTATGAAGAACATAAACAATAATCTTTTTTTTGTCGAAAACAGCAGTTTTTTTACAAGGTCTTTTTATTGTAATATTGTTCCTAACTTGGACAACTGTTTGAAATTATAGTTTTAATTTTGCACATTTTTATGAACATTTTATCTATAAACATAAAAACTCAATATAAAATCCTCGGTATTTTCGATTTTATGAGAATATATATATTTTTGTTCCTAAAATGTGCATAATTTTGTTCCTAACTTTTATTTTCCTAATGTTTTTATAAAGATAAACAAAAGCAAAATTGTATATTTTTACGAGATTTTTGTCATCGTCGATTAAATCGTCTCAGAAAGTTTAAGTTTTAGGCTTATATTTATGATTTTAACCATCGAATATGACCGAACTTTCTTTCTCTCATTGTTACTAATATTTATTGTTACTTTGTTCCTAACTAAAACATCTTACTGAAATGTAAGCTTTAATTACGAACATTGATTCGTTCAAAAGTTAAAAAAAATATGAATATATCCTAATTATAGTCCAATTTGCAAGCATTGGTGATTTTGGTGACCACAATGTGCATATCTTTGTTCCTAACTATTATTTCTTCAATTTTTCTAACACCATAAATGACAGTAGTATGGTCTTTACCGCCGAAAGCTTTACCAATGTCACTAAAAGCTTCTCCTAGAAGTTGCCGACATAAGTACATAGCCACCTGTCTTGCTTCCACAAGCTTTAAGTTACGCTTTTTTCCTTTTATGTCTTTGACACTATAGCCGTAACTGTCTGCCACCTTTTGGATTATTTTTTCGTAATTCAAATTAATGGCTTGGCCGCCGTCTGACAAAATTCTATCTAGTTGATAGTTGTCAGGTAAATGACCCGCTTGTTCATAAAAGTTTTTTATATTGGTTATTGCGCCTTGTATCGCCCTATACTGTAAGCATTTTCGAGCAACCACCAATGCCGTATCTTTATTTATTTTTAAAGATACTTTCTCGGCGACATATTGTGCATAACGCATTTTTATGTCGAGATCGGGCTCGGCAATATTTATAATAAGCCCCATGCTTATTCGGCTTTGTAGTTCCAAAATAAGCTCTTTATGGCGGACTTCATTATTTATGCTTATAATGACAATTTTATCTCTGGCGATAAGGCGTTCAATACAAAAGGCTAAATCCTCTTGTGCTGAAATATTGTCCGCCAAGATATGCACATCATCAAATAACAAACATGAGTATTTTTCTGTTTCTTCAAAAAAATCCACAAGTTTAGAATTATCACGCAAGAACGCAAGTTCTAGCATATGATAATAGGCACAATGTTTGCCAAGGGCAGAAGAAAGAGCGGATAAAAGAAAACTTTTGCCCGTTCCTGTTTTGCCTTTTATTAAAATGGGATTGTAACTAAAAATAGATACGCTTTGCTTTT
>CAYJHY010000280.1:0-2878 GCA_964369875.1 uncultured Mailhella sp. | reverse complement strand
TAAAGTTTTTTTTGGAAAAGGGGAGAGTTTGAGAGGGGAAAAACGCTTTTTTGTTCACAAAAAAGGTTTTTCCCCTCTCAATAAATTAAACTAATCCAAAAAACTATTTTACTTCGGTGAAGTCGGCGTCCATGACGTCGTCATCGGGTTTTTGATTGGAACCGCAGTTACCGCCTGCGCAACCGCCCTGAGCGCCTTGGGCTTGACCGTTGGCATCTTGGGTTTGTGCGTAGAGTTGTTCTGCAAGTTTGTGTGAAGCTTTTGCAAGTTCGTCGCTGGAAGCTTTGATAGCGTCGGTGTCGTCGCCTTCCATTTTCACTTTAAGGTCTGCAACTTTTGCTTCGATGTCTGCTTTGAGGGCTGCGTCGAGTTTATCACCAAGATCGTTTATGGATTTTTCGGTACCATAAATAAGGCTGTCGGCTTGGTTTTTCGCTTCAATAAGTTCTTGTTTTTTCTTGTCGTCAGAAGCGTGAGTTTCTGCTTCGTGCACAAGGTTTTGGATTTCTTGCTCGGAAAGACCAGAAGAAGCGGTAATTTGAATGGATTGTTCTTTACCTGTTCCGAGATCTTTTGCAGAAACGTTTACAATACCGTTGGCGTCGATGTCGAAAGACACTTCAACTTGGGGCATGCCACGAGGTGCAGGCGGGATACCTGTAAGGTCGAATCTGGCAAGGGTCATATTGTCGCTTGCCATGGGTCGTTCACCTTGCATAACGTGGATAGATACGCTTGGTTGGTTGTCAGAAGCAGTTGTAAAAGTTTGGCTTTTACGAGTAGGGATAGTGGTGTTACGCTCAATAAGTTTAGTGAACACACCACCCATGGTTTCGATACCGAGGGAAAGAGGTGTTACGTCAAGAAGAAGAACGTCGGTAACGTCACCGGCCAAGATACCACCTTGAATAGCGGCACCCATAGCAACAACTTCGTCGGGGTTCATGGAACGGTTAGGTTCTTTACCGAAGAATTCGCCTACTTTTTGTTGAACCAAAGGCATACGTGTCATACCACCTACGAGAACAACTTCATCGATGTCCTTAGCGGAAAGACCTGCGTCGGCAAGGGCTTTTTTGCAAGGTTCGATGGTGCGTGCTACGAGATCGCCTACGAGTTGTTCCAATTTGGCACGGCTAAGCTTCATAAGAAGGTGTTTGGGGCCTGTTTGGTCAGCGGTGATAAAGGGCAAGTTGATTTCGGTTTCCATGGCTGTGGAAAGTTCTTTTTTAGCTTTTTCGGCTTCTTCTTTCAAACGTTGCAAAGCCATGCGATCTTGGGCAAGGTCGATACCGTTGGTTTTTTTGAATTCTTCAACCATGTGTTCGATGATGCGTTGGTCGAAGTCTTCACCACCCAAGAAGGTGTCACCATTGGTTGCGCGAACTTCAACAACGTTGTCGCCCACTTCCAAAATAGATATATCGAAGGTACCGCCACCAAGGTCATAAACGGCGATTTTTTCGTTTGCTTTTTTATCGAAACCGTAGGCAAGGGAAGCTGCTGTTGGTTCGTTGATAATACGTTTTACATCAAGTCCTGCGATACGGCCGGCGTCTTTGGTTGCTTGGCGTTGCGCATCGTTGAAGTAAGCAGGAACGGTGATAACCGCTTCGGTTACGGTTTCGCCAAGATAGGCTTCAGCGTCTGCTTTGAGTTTGGAAAGAATCATTGCAGAAATTTCAGGTGGGCTGTAAGAGCGACCGTCAACTTCCACGGCGCAGTCTTGATTTTGCGCAGGAACGATTCTGTAAGGGGAGTGATCTTTCCATTTGGTCACTTCAGGTGAATCAGCTCGGCGACCCATCAAACGTTTTACCGCAAAAACTGTGCGCTCAGGATTGGTGATAGCTTGGCGTTTTGCTGTATCACCCACTAAACGTTCTTTTTCTGTAATGCCGACGACAGAAGGAGTTGTACGACCACCGTTAGCGTTGGTGATACATTTAGGCTCTTTGCCTTCCATTACATAAACACAGCTGTTAGTGGTACCAAGGTCAATACCGATAATCTTACTCATATATTTCCTCCAAGAGAGATTCAAAAGTCTTCTACGATTTTATAGAATACGTTTTCTTTCGATTTGAAATGTAATTATCTTTTTCACTTCGTCTAGTGGTAAAAAGGATTTTTTTTTGTTTTTTTTTACCCAAAAACTATTGTTATTACTTTTTCAATAGCTTATATTTGACGAGCTTTTTTATTATTTCCGAAAACAAATGTAGTCATGCATTTATCTTTGGCAAGAGCAAATTAAAAAAAATTAGGAGAAAAACTGTGCAACATATGTGGGCTCCATGGAGAATGGAATATATTACAGGTACTAAACCTAAAAATACCGGCTGTATTTTTTGTTTGGAAAAAGAAACATGGCATAGCGACATTTCTGAGGAAGAAGCGAAAAGGCTTATTGTGTATAAAGGAAAAGAATGTTTTGTGATGCTCAATAAATACCCTTATGCGGCAGGGCATCTGATGATATTGCCCTTTAGGCATATTGGGGACATTACGGAGCTTACACCATCAGAAAGTGCCGAGATAATGTTTTTGTCACAAGAATCGGCGAAAATTTTACGAGAAGAATGTAGGGTAGACGGTATTAATATGGGGGTAAACCTAGGCAGTGCGGCCGGAGCCGGTGTTGCCGACCACTTGCACTTTCACGCTGTACCACGCTGGCATGGGGATTCTCAATTTATTGCGGTGACTGCTGACATTCGCTTAATTCCCGAGCATTTGGAAAAAACACAAGCACGTTTTATGCTTGCTTTTTTAAAAAAATTGGGTTAAATAACAATGAGGTTGTTTGCTAAAAACATCCTAGAATTTTAAATCAATATCTTAGCATGGTTGTGTAAGAGGAGTTCGCATGCGTTAC
>CAYJHY010000279.1:0-2902 GCA_964369875.1 uncultured Mailhella sp. | reverse complement strand
AGGCCGAACCGCTAAGGCGCTTTACAATGCTTCCGTCAAGTTCCTGTATGGCAAAACGAAGATTTATTCTTCCTGCTTTTACTTCGGCAGGCTCTAGAATAAGATTTTGGGAGGCATGGGAAATAAAGATATAAGGAGGCAGGCGATAATCTGTCAAATCGCCATGTCCGCCAAGGCTGTTGATTTGTGCGGACAGCCTCTGCAAAACAATATTTCTCAGCTCATTTTCCTTGACCACTGCTCCCCCACGCTGGATGGCGAGAGAGTTGGGCAAGATGCAAGAATCTGCATACATTCCAAGATATTGCCTCAGAGCACCCTCCAAACGTTGTTTATTGATTTGGAAAGGGCGTCCTGTTTGGCCGGGAGCGGCCCAAAGGGGGGTTCTGGCAAGGTTTTGCCAGTCATTTGCAGAAATATTCCCGAGAGCTTCGGCAATTTCTCCAAGGTAAACGGTATCCCCTGTGACAATAGCCGCATCGAAAATTTTAATCTTCCAACTTCCATGGGAAGAAGGGTTTATTTGATGCGTGTATTGCCCGCTGTTAATACTTGGATTGATGGAACTTGGTTGCGCTTTGGCCGTGGAATAACTTGTCACAAGACCAAGCATGAACAATACACTCAAGAAAAGGCCAAAGCTCAGAAGATAAAACCCATTGCCAAAAACTTGACGAATGTCATCTTGCAAAATATCTTTCTTGTAAAAAGATGTTTTTGGATATGTTTTCATTATTTATCCTCACATTTTCCTAAAAATTGAGCGTATCAATTAAAATTAAGTACGTTTTACGTTGATAGCTGTTTGCAACATGGTATCGGAAGTTTGGATACTTTTGGAGTTCATTTCGTAGGCACGCTGTCCCACAATCATGTTTACCATTTCTTCCACGATTTCCACGTTAGACATTTCTAAAAAGCCTTGAGCCAAGGTTCCGACATTTTCTTCACCGGGCACGCCTTGGATGGCATCGCCTGAGGCCTGTGTAGGCATATACAAAGAACGTCCGCGAGCGTCAAGACCGGCTTCGTTTACAAAGGTGTAAAGAGGAATATCGGCACTTGCGATTTCATTGCCTTCGGAGTCGATGGCGGTGATACGGCCGTTTTCAGTAACGGAAACAGAACGGGTTTCGGCAGGAACACTAAATTCCGGTTGTAAAATATAACCGTTGGCGTTTACCACAACCCCGTCGGAATTAAGCTTAAAAGCGCCCGATCTTGTATATAAAAGCTCATCACCAACTTGTACTTGGAAAAAGCCTTCCCCTTCGATGGCGATATCGAGTGGGTTGTCAGTGGTTTGGAAGTCACCTTGGCTGAAAAATTTATGCACAGAAACGTTACGAACACCCATACCAACTTGAATACCGACAGGTACTTGTTGATCTCCCACAGAAGGAGTGCCCGCAATTTTCATGGTTTGATACATGAGATCTTCAAATTCGGCACGGCTTTTCTTAAAACCTGAGGTATTAACGTTGGCCAAGTTGTTTGATACCACGTCAATGTTTAATTGTTGAGCTATCATGCCCGAAGAGGCAGAATATAATGAACGCATCATATGAATATCCTCACATTTTATAGGTTAGATTTTACTTTGCTTTACCGACATTGGTCGTGGTGTCGTCAATTTGATCGGCTGTGGTTATGATTTTTTGTTGTGCCTCAAAGTAGCGTTGCACTTCAATCATTTTAACCATTTCATACACAGGGTTAACATTGGAAGCCTCGGTATAGCCTTGGCTTACTTTGGTAGTTCCTGTGGTTCGAGGATCGCTAAAAGCAGCGTCTTCAGGCGCTTTATAGAGGTTGCTTCCCACTTTTTTCAGGGACTGCAAATCCTCCACGGTGACAAGCTCGATTTGGCCTACTTCCGCGCCGTCCGCAAAAATTCTGCCTTCTCCATTAATCTGCACATTACGCGCAGTTTGTGGAATATTGATCGGACCGCCCCCGCTTGAAACCGTAAAACCTTGTTGGGTCATAAGGTTCCCGTCAGGGCCTTTGGTAAAGTTGCCGGCACGTGTCAAAAATTCGCCTGTGGGGGTTTGCACTTTAAAAAAGCCTTCTCCCACGATGGCAAGGTCAAATTTATTACCCGTGTATTCCATGCTTCCTTGGCTAAAATCTGTTTCCTGTTCACCTATACGCGTACGAGAACGTAAGCTGGCTTCAGGGAACAAGGGCTCAGAACGTAGATTTTCCAAGGGCTCACTGATGAAATCGTGGGCAAAGTAAATCATGGTATTCTTAAAGGAGACTGTGTCGGGTTTATAGCCGGTGGTGTTGGCATTGGCCAAGTTGTTACTGATGGTGGCCATGCGGTGCTCGGTAGTCAACGCCCCGAACACGCCGGAAAACATGGAATTTTGCATAATAACTCCTTATTAATCATAAATCTTAAGTCATTAATTTGACTGAAAATCTTAATTTTTATCGATATATAGAGTCTTATGCAAAGCCTATGCCAAAATAAAACCCTTGCAAAACGAACGTTGCAAGGGCTTGTTTAAGAGTGTGTTTTTATTTGTAGTGAGAAGGAACCCTAGGGTATATTTCTAAATTATTAAACAATCTTTATAGGTCTTACGCATTTTAGCTAAAGCATGGCTTATAGCACGCAAAAGCGTCATTCTGAGGAGGGGGGAAGCCCCGACGTGATGTTCCATCCCTCCTCAGAATGACGTTGCTTTTGCGATAGTTTTAGACGAATAAAAGTTAATCTACTATAACAAAAGAACTTAATATAGAAACATACCCTACTTAATATTAAAGTTTTTTTTGGAAAAGGGAGGGGGCTTAGGGGAGGGAAAAACGCTTTTTTGTTCACAAAAAAGGTTTTCCCCCCCAATAAAATAAACCAAACCCAAAACTATTCAACAGAAAAGAAGCGTCTGGC
>CAYJHY010000278.1:0-2906 GCA_964369875.1 uncultured Mailhella sp. | reverse complement strand
TCTTGCAATGGCAACCCTTTGTTTTTGACCGCCTGAAAGTTGTGCGGGATACAAGCCTGCTCTGTTGGCAAGCCCGACTCTGTTGAGTTCATGACGAGCCCTTTTATTGGCTTCTTCCTTACTCATTTTACGAACTTTACGCAAAGCAAGATTTATGTTTTCAAGAGCGGTCAAATGATCGAATAAGTTGAAGTCCTGAAAAATCATCCCTACGTTTTGGCGTAAAAAGCATAAGTCGGCATTATTTTTAAGATTGACGGGTTTGCCTTCCAAGAAGATTTCACCGCTATCGGGAGCAATTAAGTGGTTAATGCACTGCAAAAAAGTACTTTTACCGGCACCTGAGGGGCCGATAAGAACTTTTAAATCACCGGCTTTTACGCTGAGCGAGACATCATTCAAAATAAGACGCTTGCCGAGAGTTACATAAATATTTTGAGCACTAAGGAGTATATTTTCATTTGTATTCATAATCATCTCTTTTAATTAGGCAGATATGCCATGGCCGGCGATAGCATATTTACGTTCCACAAAACGCAAAACACGTACCCCAACAAGGGTAATAAGGTAATACAATACGGCCGCCATAATATAAAGCGGTAAATATTCATAAGTTCTGGCCGCAACAAAATTTGTGCGTGCCATAATATCGGGAGCGCCTAGGGCAAAGCATAGGGCAGAATCTTTAAGCATAATAGAAAATTCATTGGACCAACCCGCTACGGAATGGCGCAATGCTTGAGGTAAAATAACACTTTTTATGGCTTTTGCGTCTGTCATGCCAAGTGCTCGTGCCGCCTTCATTTGACCATATGAAATAGATTGGATGGCGCCTCGAAAAATTTGTGATTGATAGGCGGAACTAGCAAGACCAAGCACAATACAACATACAGAAATAACGTCAAGGTCGATACTCAAATAGTTGAAAATTCCAAAGTAAAACAAGAAAAGAAGCAGTAATATCGGCATACCGCGAAAAAACCAAACATAAAGCCCAATCGCTTTTTGCGTGAATTTTGAACCATACACTTGCATCACCGCGAGGGGTAAGCCAAGCAAAAAGCCTATAGCCAAAGAGCCGATTACCAAAACCAAGGTAATAAAGCTTCCTTGCAAAATATAGGGCATATTTTCTAAAATTGTCAGTAATGTTTGCACGTTTTTCTCAGGTATTATAAATTCTTTTTAAGTTGTTGTGGGGAAGGAAAAATTTTATATATAAAAATCTTTCCTTCCCCCAATAATTTCAAATCATGAAGAGAAAATCCCTTCTGACATTAGTTATTTTGCTAAATACTTATCGTGCAATTCTTTCCAGAAAGGATCTGCTTTCAAAAGAACATAACCGTCGTTAATCATTTTGATAAGTTCTTTATCTTCATTTCTCATAGCCACACCAAAGGTGTCGCCTTTTGCGTATGTACCGACAGAAACGATGTCTTTACCATTTTTGATAGCATCTTCCATTGGAGCGCTGTCAATAGCAATAGCATCAACACGGCCGTTGAGCAAGTCTTCAACTGACATAGGAGGAGAATCATAAGCTTGTAATTTAACAGGAAGATTTTCAGATTTAATGCGATCTTCAAGCATGGTGTGTTCGTTGGTACCACGTTGTACACCAAGTTTATAATTGCCTGAGAAAACTTGTTCTACAGTAAGCTTGGAACCGTTTTTAACTGCAATGTTTTTAGTGATTTCGTAGTAAGGCTCAGAGAAAGTAACCACTTTTTTACGCTCGTCTGACATGCTCATGCCGGAACAAACCATATCAATTTTTTTAGCCAACAACGCAGGAATAATGCCGTCCCAGTTAATAGGCTTATGTTCAACTTCAAAGCCCATTTTGTTGGCAATCCAAGTCATAGCTTCAACATCAAAACCGGTAGGCTTGCCATCGGCTCCTACAAACGCAAAAGGTGGGTAGTTTGCATCAATACCGTTAACATAAGTTTTGGCATCAGCGTTTACACTTGTTAAGAAAAGCATCGCAAGAGCGACTAAACATTGAGAAAAACGTTTCATCTTTGCTCCAAAGTTTTAAAGTTCCCAAAAACACAAGTTATCTTGTTGTTTCCTTATAAAATCAGCATGTTATTACATGTGATACCAAATCATCTCAAACTTGTGACAAAATAACGCATTGTTGGAAAAAAATCAAGCCTTGTTTATATGTAAAAATAAACTTACCATATACACACACGTTATTTCAATTTGCTTGTTCTTGGGAAGGGAAAAACCTTTTTTGTGAACAAAAAAGCGTTTTTCCTTTCCCAAACCCTCCCCTTTTCCAAAAAAAACTTTAATAATGGGACGGTAAACTCTAAAAAGTATCTATTACATTATTTCATAGTGTTAGTTTTCAAGAAAATTAGAATAACGTGTGTATAAACAATACAAGTTTTAAGGAGATAATATTCACTATGCGCCCTTCAAAAGATTTTCTAAAAAAATACGCTCTCTTAATAGCCGCCTTTATCCTTTCGATACTTTCACTTCTACACAGTCATTTTTCAGAACAAAATGAACCTACCTATAATTCACAACGTTCATACGAACCAAAACAAAGCAATCAGCTACATCTTGAAATCCAACATGCCTTTTGGAATGATAAAAACAACACAGAATCCATTCCCTATACTCTTGACAGAGTAATAGACGGGGACGGTATTTTTCTCAAGCAAGGCGGTGAAAAGTTTTCCGTCAGGCTTTATGGTGTTGACTCCCCCGAATACAAACAAACCTATGGAAAAGAAGCATTTATTTTTTTAGAAACACTGCTGGCGGAAAACCCCATAGAACAGTTACAAATTATCTATGTACGAAGTGACAGGCTTTACGGTATTCCCTATCTCAAAAATGGACAAAGCATCCAAGAAATTCTTCTTGCAAACGGCATAACTTGG
>CAYJHY010000277.1:0-2913 GCA_964369875.1 uncultured Mailhella sp. | reverse complement strand
TAAAATTACGTAGGTAAATATTATATTTACTTTATCAAAAAAAGCAAGTGATAAGGAAAAATAAAATTTGGCTCATAAAATTTGGCGTATGTTTCTAAGTCATTTGATTAAGAAATAGAGACTAATGTGCCGAAAGGCACATTTACATAAAGTCTATTTTAGTGATATTTTGGATGTGTGTAGAAGAAATGTTATTTAACTGTTATCATTATATGAGGAGAATTATGCGCATAGTTCGGCTGTATGTCAATTAATATTTATGTTTCCGCGTGATGTTATTGTATTCATATAAAATTTCAACAATTATGGATGATGAAATTTAAAGTATGATAAAGAGCTCAAAAATTATAAATCGGAGGATGTTTATATGTCAGAAAATTATACCGAAGTTACTACAGTTACTCCTGCAAACTGGGGAGAGCGCTTAGGAAATTCCATGAAAGGAATTGGTACCGGAGTGGTTTTGATTATAATTGCAAGTGTTTTGCTATTCTGGAACGAAGGACGATCTGTGAGAAGTGCCGACGCTATTGCCGAAGCAGAGATTGCTGTGGTTGATATGACAAATATTGACACTGTCGATCCTTCTTTCAATGGAAAACTAGTGTATTCCAGAGGTATGGCAAAAACGAAAGACATTTTGAGCGATTCCATGTTTGGTGTGAAACAAAATGCAACACACCTCAAAAGAGATGTCAAATATTATCAGTGGACAGAAAGCTCAACTACGAGAACTGTAAAGAGAGACGACGGAAAAGAAGATAAAATAACAGAATATTCTTACCAAATGGAATGGGTAAATGCTCCCGTAAACTCTTCAAGTTTTAAAAAGTCACAAGGGCATGAAAACAGAGCTCTTTTGCCTACTTTGAAAAACGAGCAATGGACGGCCACAAATGTTAGTTTTGGTGCCTATACCTTGCCAAAATTTATGATTTCTTCTGTTAGCAGCAACCAAAAACTTACCCTTTCTTTATCTGAAGAAGAAAAAGCCAAAATACAAAAAGATGTTTTTCAATCTGCCATGCAGAATACAAACATGCAAAACCAAGGCATGAACAACTCTATGGGTATGCAAAACCAAGGCATGTATAACAACCAAGGTATGCAGAATAATCAGGGTATGTATAATAATAATCAAGGCATGCAGAACCAAGGCATGAACAATAATATGGGTATGCAAAATCAAGGCATGCAAAACCAAGGCATGTATAACAACCAAAGCATGCAAAATCAAGGTATGTATAACAACCAACAAGGTATGTATAACAATAACATAGGGATGAACAATATGGGAATGGCTAACCAGCCAACTCTCGTACATGTTCGTGATAACAGTGTTTACTTGGGATATAATGAGGCTTCTCCACAAATTGGTGATATGATAATTTCTTATACATATACTCCGGCAGACAATAACATTTCTATCGTTGCTCAAGTGGCCGGCAGTACCTTTGAACCATTTATGGCAAGCAACGGAAACACTTTCAGTAAAGTTTCCACTTCACAAGCTTCCAAGCAAGTAATTTTCCAAAACGCTAAAGATTCTAACTCCACGATGACTTGGGTTATAAGAGTTGTTGGTATGCTTTTGGTAATCGGTGGTTTTAAAATGATTTTAGCACCTCTTGTGGTGCTTGTTGACGTGATTCCTTTTGTGAGTGGTTTAATCAGTGCCGGTGTGGGATTGATTGCTTCCTTGCTTGGTTTTTCATGGACATTTATCATTGTTGCCATTGCGTGGATTCGTTATAGGCCTATACTTGCTTTCACATTGCTTGGCCTTGCCCTTGTATTTATCTTATTTGTTGTGTTCAAAGGACGCAGTGCAAAGCCTACCGCCGCGCCACAAGAAGCTCCTGCCGAATAAGATAATAATATCCTTTCATACTTAGAGAAGGCATGGGAATTACTGTTTACATGCCTTACAATAAAAGAGAGATTGTAATGGGAAAAAAAATTGTAAACAGCATGTTATGTGTCACCATGGTCGGTGCGTCTATGGTGGGTGTAGAAGAACTGTCGGCTCAGCAACTTCCCGAAAACGGAACATCGAGTACAAGTTTTTCTCAAGCGAATGAGGATAGAATGAATTCAGCCTTTGATACAGCGAGTTATGTTGCAGACAATTCTTTCACACAAGAAAGTTTTCTAGTGAGTGATGCGTCAACGTTCGGATTACCGCAGGATTATGCGGATTTTAAACAACGTTGCCAATCAATGCTAAAAACACCTGAGGGTGCGGTAAAAATGTATTTTGACGCGGTTTTCTGTTATATGGATCCCAATAAGCGTGCCGAAGCTCAAAAAATGTTGCGTTATGTTATGCATGAAAGTGCAGGATGGGACAGAAAGTCGACCTTTGAAACCTTTGTTTCCAGATTGCGCAATCCTTCCAAACATCATATTTTTTATAGTTATGCTCGAGGCACATCTCCCGAAAATGGGTATTCCATGTCCGTAGATAATTACACACTGAATGTTGTGAAAATCAGAAAAGAAAGCGACTACACTAAAGTTATGCTACAAAGCAGTGGGGCAGACAGCCCAAGACCTATTTGGGTGCAACTATTTGATGACGGTAAATGGTATGTCACCAATAATGCTTCAAGCTATGTAGGTGTCCGTGAGCCAAAGGTTGGAGCTGATAATAGCCATGATGCTGATTATGACTAGACGTTAAAATTAATTCTCATAAAATTTAATAAGCCCTCGCAGTATAAATAATGCGAGGGCTTATTTGTTTGGATGTTTGTTTATGAAGAATGTGAAAAATTAAAGTTTTTTGAGGAAAGGGGGAGGGGGAAAACTCCCTTTTGTACACAAAAGGGGTTTTCCCTCTCCCAAAAAATAAAAATAAAAACTACATCTTACTTAGTTGAAATCCAGCCGTTTCCGATAACATGCACAACC
>CAYJHY010000276.1:0-2920 GCA_964369875.1 uncultured Mailhella sp. | reverse complement strand
CCTCCCAATAAAAAAACACCCCCAAACAAAATGCTATAAAGGATAGCGATATGAATTTGTATCTAACAAAATATAAGCCCTATTTCCTCTTGATTCCGGCGACCATTTTTTTTGTTGCTTTCGTCATAGTGCCTATGTTTTACACTGTGTATTTGAGCTTTTTCGACTGGAATATGATAAGCCCAAAGATGAAATATGTGGGAATTTCAAACTATATAAAAATTCTCACCGATAAGAATTTCACCAAAATTCTTTCCAATACATTTTTATACATTTTCATTATTGCCATTGCAAACTTTATAGTTCCCTATGTTTTTGCTTTTGTGTGTAAATTTGTGCTTACAAGGTACCAAAATTTCTATAAAGTAGCCATATTTTTACCGGGGTTTATTTCCTTGATTGTAGCCTCCATGCTCTTTGTATGGATTCTCAATCCTCTCACAGGCCCGGTTGCCGCATTGCTTGATTATGTAGGTCTTAAAATGCCCATTTGGTCAACCACCGAAGGTTTGGTTGTGGTGGTCATTTCCCTTATCACGGCATGGAGTTGTTTCGGTTATAACTTTATCACCCTTTTTGCGGCGGTCGGTTCTGTCCCTCAAGAAATCATCGAAGCCGCCAGACTCGACAACATCCCTACTCACAAAATCTTTTATAAAATCGTTATCCCCGTTTCGGGCGCCTCAGGTTACTATGTGTTGATTATGACTATGATGCAAGCCCTCGGAAACGTTTTCG
Source organism: uncultured Mailhella sp. (assembly GCA_964369875.1). Lineage (GTDB taxonomy): Bacteria > Desulfobacterota > Desulfovibrionia > Desulfovibrionales > Desulfovibrionaceae > Taurinivorans. The sequence continues at coordinate 2,182 of CAYJHY010000276.1, read as the reverse complement.
GCCCCATTGACGTACTCACCAAAGGCGGCCCGGACTATGGCAGTTCAAACCTTATTTATGAAGCTTATTTCAAAGCCTTCACCGTTTTTGAAACAGGTGAATCCGCTGCCATGTCCATTATCACTATGTTTGTTTTCACAATCATCATATTCTTTATGAACAAAACCATCGGAAAGAGAATTTATTATGCAAACTAAGTCAAGATACGAAATTATTTGGCAAATACTGTTTTTACTCTTTATTTTTTGCATAATCTACCCCCTTGTTTTTGCTCTTTCAAACTCCCTAAAGTCAGACATTGAAGCTTTTACCACTATTACCTCTCTTATTCCTGAAGCTTTACGCTTTGAAAACTATACCAAGCTCTTTAGCGCTCTCCCTCTTGTGCGCATCATCGGGAACACATTTTTGATTTCCGCAGTGGTTACCATCGTTCGTTTGGGCTTGGCATTTTTGGCGGCCTATGCCTTGGTTTACTATGATTTCAAAGGGAAGAAGCTCTATTCCGGTTTGATTTATCTCACCCTCTTTATGCCTTTCACAGTAATGATGATTCCAAACTATCTCATGCTGGCAGAAGTGGGACTTGTGGACAATATTTGGGGTGCGATGATTCCTCAATTTTTCTCCGCAACAGGTATTTTCATGCTTTGCCAAAACATGCGCACTATTCCAAAATCCTTGATTGAAGTTGCACAGCTCGACGGCATTTCAGACTACCACATTATGAAAGATGTTATCCTCCCCCTTGTAAAACCACAAATGATCGCTACAGGCGTTTGGTTTTTCACAGGAACATGGAACGAATATATTTGGCCACGACTTATTTTGAAAGAAACAGAAAATTACACCCTCTCACTCGCCCTACAAATGTTCACCAGCGGTGAGGGCGGACAAGGCTTCACCTCCGTTATGGCCATGTCCGTAGTGACTATGATTTTACCCATGGTCTTGTATTTGATTTTCCAAAAATATATTATTGAAACCTTTACTTCAGCAGGCATTAAATAGGTGTAATCATGATAGATATTAGATTTGAAAACGTAGAAAAAAGTTATGGTAATACCGTCGTTATACCAAATATCGATTTCAACATAGAAGCAGGCGAACGCCTCGTATTTCTCGGCCCCTCAGGTTGTGGAAAGTCAACTTTGCTTCGTATGGTGGCGGGTCTTGAAAGCATTACAGGCGGTAAACTCTTTATGGGAGACCGTGAAGTCACCCATCTTCCCCCTGCTCAAAGAGACGTGGCCATGGTTTTCCAAAACTACGCCCTCTATCCTCACATGAGCGTTGAAGAAAATATCACCTATGCCCTGAAAGTTAACAACGTTCCCAAGAACGAAATCCAAGACCGTTTGGAATATGCCCTTGAAGCCTTGGAACTCAAGCAATACCAACACAGAAAACCCCACGCCCTTTCAGGCGGACAAAGACAGCGTGTCGCCCTTGCTCGTGCCACCGTCAAAAGGAGTAAAGCCTTCTTACTTGACGAACCTTTGTCAAACCTTGATGTGCAGTTGCGTGTTCACGCAAGACAGTCCATGCTTGATATCCACAAAGCCTTCGGTCAAACCATGGTTTATGTTACCCACGACCAAATCGAGGCCATGACCTTCGGAACAAAAGTTATTTTGCTCAAAAAAGGGGAAATCCAAATGCACGATACCCCTTACAATGTATACCACTATCCACGCAACGTGTTCACCGCTAAATTTATCGGCAGCCCCGCCATGAATCTTTTGGAAGATGTGCGCGTCAGCGAGTATAACGCCTTCGTAAACACCCAAGATTTCTTGCTTGACGAAAGATGGCAAGGCCACGTCGAACCCGGTAAATTTTACACCATGGGTATACGCCCCGAATACGTCACCCTCCACACAGAAAAAAATGACAAGTGCATTTTGAGTGGAAATATTTCACACGTGGAAAACCTCGGTGCAAACTATGCCATTTATATCAAAATTGAAGGACAAATCTTCGTTGCCCTCCGTGCCGACCTCAAAAATCTTCCCATAGAAGAAAATGATGTCGTACACCTCGAACTGCAACAAGACCACCTCCACTTCTTCGACAAAAGCACAGAACTCAACATCGGAAGACCACAATCTTTAACGCATAAGAATTTAATGAAGTAGAGAGATTGGATTTATAGGTTGGGATTTTTTTGGGAGGGGGAAAA
>CAYJHY010000275.1:0-2932 GCA_964369875.1 uncultured Mailhella sp. | reverse complement strand
TGGGAGGGGAAAAACGCTTTTTTGTTCACAAAAAAGGTTTTTCCCCTCCCAACAACTAATAAAAAAATCAGAATATTACTTCTTATTATTCACGGAAGCGGCAATAAATTCTCTAAAGAGAGGATGCGCTTGCATGGGGTTTGATTTGAATTCTGGGTGGAATTGACATGCCACAAACCATGGATGGTCGGCAACTTCAACAATTTCCACAAGTTCGCCGTCCGGGGAAGTTCCGCTGAAAATAAGCCCGCTATTTTCAAGAACTTCTTTATACTTGTTGTTAAACTCGTAACGGTGTCTGTGTCTTTCAAGAATTTCAGCTTCGCTGTAGGCTTCGTGAGCTTTGGTGTCTTCATAAACTTTACAAGGGTAAGCACCAAGGCGCATGGTTCCGCCTTTTCCGCTGTCCACGTCACGAACTTCGATTTGTTTGGTACGGAAATCGAACCATTCTTTCATCAAGTAAATAACGTTGTTGGGATTTTCAGGTTCAAATTCTTCGGAATGAGCGTTGTCGATACCTGCCATATTTCGAGCATACTCAATAACAGCGCATTGCATGCCGAGACAGATACCGAAGAAAGGTATTTTATTTTCACGAGCATAGCGAATAGCTTCGATTTTACCTTCCACACCACGATAACCAAAGCCACCGGGAACCAAGATACCGTCACAACCACTAATGGTTTTTGCCACGTTCTCTTTGGTGATTTCTTCTGAGTTCACATATTTAAAGTTGACCGTTGCAAAGTTAGCCACCCCGGCATGAATAAGCGCTTCATGAAGGCTTTTGTAAGCTTCTTTCAAGTCAACATATTTACCGATAATGGCAATGGTGACAGAAGTTTTTGGGCTGTCAAAATCTTTGATAAGTTTACGCCACGGGTCAAGTTTCGGATTGCCCGCATTAAGGCGCAACATAATAATAACTTTTTGGTCAAAGCCTTCGTCATAAAACTTCAAAGGTACTTCATAAACATTTTTAACGTCAACAGAAGTGAACACCGCGCCTTCATCTACGTTACAGAAAAGGGAAATTTTGCGCTTCATTTCTTTTGGTATGGTTTCTTCACAACGACAGAGAATAATGTCGGGTTGAACACCGATGGAAAGAAGCTCTTTTACACTGTGCTGAGTGGGTTTTGTTTTATACTCACCCGCAGTGCGAAGATAAGGCACGAGGGTAAGGTGAATATTCAAACAGTTATCACGGCCAAGCTCTGAACGCAGTTGACGCATAGCCTCAAGGAAAGGAAGGCTTTCAATATCGCCCACAGTTCCACCGATTTCGATAATGGCAACATCGGGAACATTATCCCCTTGGCTGACACTGCGCATAGCCAGTTTGATTTCGTCGGTGATGTGCGGAATAACTTGTACGGTGCCCCCAAGGTAATCCCCTTGGCGTTCCTTGTTGATAACATTGTAATATATACGTCCTGCGGAAGTGCTGTTGTTTTTAGACATAGCAACGCCCAAGTAACGCTCGTAGTGTCCAAGGTCGAGGTCAGTTTCCGCTCCGTCGTCGGTCACATACACTTCGCCATGCTGAAATGGATTCATGGTGCCCGGGTCAACATTGATATAGGGGTCCAGTTTTTGAATGGTAACGCTAAGGCCTCTTGCTTTAAGCAGTGCACCAAGGGAGGCGGCGGCCAAACCCTTTCCAAGTGAAGAAAGAACACCGCCGGTAACAAAAATAAATTTAGTTTTCATGGATAACCCCATATATAAAATTAATAAAGATATTATACTATGTTTGACACAATATCTTGCACTTGTGTTTCTTTATCAAAAAAAAGTCACCTTGTCACCTATTGACGGATGGGGTAAACTTTTTCTATAATAATTGTCCAAAGTAAAAGATACACTTGTTAAAGTGGTTGAAGAAATTAAAATAAAAAATAAAATCAGTAGATTATAAAAATGGAGACAGTAATGGCTACAGTAAAAGCATTGGTATTGACAGGATATGGCACCAATTCTCATAAAGAAACGGCCCATGCCATCTTACAAGCAGGTGCGGACGCGGCGGATATTGTCCATTTTTCCGATATTGTCGGCAATAATGTTAAAATAAAAGATTATCAATTCCTTTTATTCCCCGGTGGATTTTTAGACGGTGACGATCTTGGCTCTGCTCACGCTGCCGCCCAGCGTTGGCTCCATCTCACAGACAGTCAAGAAACTCCTCTCTTAGAACATCTTAACACTTTTTTGGAAGATGGCAAGCTTATCATGGGAATTTGTAACGGATTTCAGCTTCTTGTAAAGCTCGGAATCTTGCCTGCCATGGACGGAAAACGCTTTGAACGTCAAGTTTCTCTTACTCACAACATGTCCGCTCGTTATGAAGACAGATGGGTAGATTTGAAAGCAAATCCAAACAGCCCTTGTATTTTTACCAAAGGTATTGATTACATTTCCGTTCCTGTGCGCCACGGTGAAGGACGCATTGTAACCCCCGACGAAGCAACCTTGCAACGCCTCGAAGATGAAAATCTTATCTGCTTGCAATACGCAGACCCAACCACAGGCGAACCCACCCAAGAATATCCACAAAACCCCAACGGATCACCTAAAGCCATTGCAGGTCTTACCGATCCTACAGGGCACGTTCTCGGACTTATGCCTCACCCCGAAGCCTTCAACCATCCTACCAATCACCCACTTTGGATGTATGGCACAGAACGTCGCCTCGGCACCGCAATCTTTGAAAACGCTGTGAATTATTTGAAAAATAAATAATTTTTAGTTTTTGGGATTTTTTGTTTCTTGGGAGGGGGAAAACCTATTTTTTGAAAAAAATAGGTTTTCCCCCTCCCAAACCCCACCCCTTTTCCCCAAAAAACTTTAGGCTATATTTCCAAATTATTCCTTTTGTATTTGTGGACTGCGTCAAACTCTTTTTTTGCTCAGGTCATGTACGTTT
>CAYJHY010000274.1:0-2948 GCA_964369875.1 uncultured Mailhella sp. | reverse complement strand
TCAAGTTCATACATATCACGAACTTTCCCACGAGAAAGCAATTTTAAATCGGGGATATGACAATTAATAAGAGCCATAATTTTTTCCTTTATACGAGGTATTTTATTATTTTGTACGGATTTCTACACTACGTGCATGCGCTTCCAGGGCTTCAAGTCGTGCAAATTCAGCAATAGACTTTGCATTGTTTTGTACAAATTGAGAAGAAGCGGCAATAATACTGGTTTTTTTATAGAATGTTTGCACACTGAGGGCAGAAGCATGTTTTGCGGAACCTTGGGTCGGAAGTACGTGGTTTGGTCCTGCAAAATAATCTCCAACCGGTTCTGCCGACCAGTGCCCCAAGAATAAAGCGCCTGCATTTTCTATAAACGGCACTAATTCCCAAGGATTTTTTGTTAAAATTTCCATGTGCTCAGGAGCAATAGCATTAACTATGTCCACCGCCAGTTGTAGATCGGGAACGACTATCACAGCTCCCCAATCTTCCAATGATTTGCGAGCAATCTCTGCTCGAGGTAAATCTAAAAGCGCCTTCTCCACCGCAAGTAATGCTTCGTCAGCTTTAAAAGAAGAGGTCGTGATATAGACAGAAGAGGCTAACGTATCGTGTTCTGCTTGAGAAAGAAGATCTGCCGCAACAAAAGCTGAATGAGTAGCTTCATCCCCAAGGATTAAAATTTCACTCGGTCCTGCGAGCATATCAATCCCAACATCCCCCTGAACCAGTTTTTTGGCCATGGTAACATAGGCATTACCGGGACCTGTAATGACATTCACGGCTTTGATACTTTCTGTACCATAAGCTAAAGCACCGATTGCCCAAGGGCCACCGACACGATAAATTTCTGAAATATCAAGGAGGTAAGCGGCCGCTAAAATATAAGGGTTTACGGAACCGTCGGCACGGGCAGGTGTCACAATGGCAATTTCTTTTACTCCTGCAACCTGAGCCGGAATAGCTTGCATCAAAAGGCTTGAAATAAGAGGAGTGTTGCCCCCTTTACCACCAGGAATATAGAGTCCCGCTCGTCTTACCGCACTGACTTTTTGCCCTAAAATTGTGCCGTCTTCTCTGGTTTGAAACCAAGAGCTTTCTTTTTGTTCTTGATGAAATTCTCGAATATTGGCTGCCGCTTTAGTAATCATATCCATTTCTTGGGGGCTCAGCTGAGCGGCAGCTTGCTGAATTTCCATTTCTGACAGTCGGATATTTTGCGTAAATTCTGGACAGTCAAAACGCTTTGTTTGTTCAATTAGATACTCATCGCCTTTTTCGCGTACGGATTGTAAAATTTCTTGCACTTCGGCTTCAATATTGCGCCCTTCTTCTTGGCGATTGAGTAAGCGATCAATAAGCTCGTTTGCATCATCCAAACTCGAGAATATATATTTTTTCATCATCAGCTCTGTACCCTTATGATTATATCAATCGTATTTTATCGTCTTTCTACTTTCAATGACTGGCGTCACAAAGAAAAACCAATGGTTATTCGTAAAATTGATGCAGGGATTATCCCATATTATTCAAAAAAATGCAAGTCATCATATTACAGCTAAATTTCAAATAGTGAGTTCAACTATTTGTTTCGACAACTAATTTGTATCTATATTTTATTTTCTTCTTTTCTTCACCCAAGTATTGGCAAGCATTAAAATACACATAATAGATATGCCGGTAATGATTTGAACCATTACAGATAAAATTTCAGGCGGAATTGAACAGGTTAGAATGTCTGACCACATAAAAAAGGTTTTTTGATCCATGCTTCCCAAAACATATGTCAGAAGTCCTACTGCAAGTATCACAGTGATAGACGTAATCATCCAATGTAAAGGATAATGAGCGGCTGTCGGAATTTTTTCTCTTGTAAATTCCTTTTTTGCCAACACCAGTGGAAAAAGTACGGGTAAAATAAGAATAAAGGCTAGCCATCCTCTGTTAACCAAAGCAAAACAAATAAGCCCAAGGCATAATGCCGTCACAACAATATTCCAATGAACCTTTTGTTTCCTGTCCAGCCCGTATGCAAAAACAATCAAAACAATCCCAAGCACACTTCTGGCTAAATAGCTAAAGTAAAAAAGAAATGGTGGTAAGGAGTCCAAACGTAAAACATTGTCAGGCATAAGACGTATAACCGAAGACAAACAGAAAATCACTCCGATTGCAAAAACAACGTACTTCATGATGGTTAAAAACCATTCATTCAGTGCAGTTTTACTGTTATCATCGCTTTGCTCGTTTTTTCTGAGCATTACTTCATTAATACCAAGCATTACCGATGCAAAAAGTAAGGGGATGATATAGTAAATCACACGAAACATCAAGATAGAGGCAAAAACCGAGGTGGCAGGTAAATCTGTGGTCAAATTCATAATGACGACTTCTAAAACCCCTACTCCACCGGGAACGTGCGTAAGCACAACTGCAACCTGAGCAAGCAAATAATTTGGCACAAAACTTAAGAAATCCAACTCCGCAGAAAAAGGAAAAAGCACATACAAACAGGCTGCGGCAATGATGAGATCAATACCTGCCACGATGGTTTGTACAATGGCAATTTTCAAAGGAGGCAGTGCAAATTCCTTACCTTTAATGAATATGGATTTACCGTCAACTTTCCAACAAAGCACATGGTAAGCCACGCAAATTCCGAACAAAATATAGCCTAAAGGACGAACAGAGGAAAACCCTGCCGAAAGTTCGGGGGGGAGTTGTAAAGGGACAAAAATAAAAAGAAGTCCCGCAAGCCCCATGGCTCCGACCCAAAAGGTCACGGCAAGCATAAGCACCAAACGTATAATATCCAAAGGGCTGAAGCCCCATGCAGAATATAAACGGTAACGCACCGTGCTACCGCCAAGGAGGGCTCCAAAATTCAAACTGATAACGCTCCCCACAAAGGAAACAAGGCTGATTCTCGGCAACGTGAGTTTTTTCTTAA
>CAYJHY010000273.1:0-2949 GCA_964369875.1 uncultured Mailhella sp. | reverse complement strand
GAATTCAGGCTCATTTTACGGCACGCAAAGTTTGGAACAAGTTCAAACTTTGATACCCCTCTTTTGTTTACCTCCTAGCGTTCACCGTTTGCTTCACTATGTTCAGCTTAAGGGCGAACTTGTCCGTTCGTGTTTTTCCTTACTAAATCATGAGCTCTTGCCTTGTCTTTTCGCCTCTCGTTCGTTCCTCACTTCGGGGCTCACATTAAGCAAATACGTATTTGCTCTTTCATTTCTACAAAAAGACTATTATTTATTGAACATATTCTAATTACTCAAATTATAAACACTTAAATGCACAATAAACAAAATACTCAAATAAAAAGCTCTACAAATAAATTTTGCAGAGCTTTTTTAATATTAAAGTTTTTTGAAGGAGAGGGGAGGAGAGCTCGAGAGGGGGAACCTTGCTTTTGTACACAAAAGCTGGTTCCCCCCTCTCGAAAAAACTAAACCAAAACTAAGCCAAAACCAAAACTAAACAAACCCTAACTAGACCTAAGCCCAAAGGACGAGACGAGTGTCGAGGGTGGAAAGAAGATCTTTGTGATAAGGCACGGCACGCACACCATAGGAGTGGTGACCATTTTCTTTGACGGTGAATTCATTTTGATAGGTCAGACGCCCGTTCTCCAATTTTTCTTTGAAATTAAGGGGTAATACGTGGGGCTTATTGAGAAAATCGTGGTTTTCACTTTGCCCGACAACCAATTCAACCCGTAGACTTTCTTGCTCCACTTCACCCGGATTGACGGTTACAAGGGCACGAATTTTTTGGCCGACGTATAAAATATCACTATTTACACCTTCAAAAACCACTTCTTCTATGGTGAGTCCCATAAAGGCATGGGCCACTTTATGCTTCCATTCGGAAAGATTTTTGGCAAGGGCAAGATCGTCTTGGTAAAGAACGCTTCTTCTGTTTGCTGTGGGCAAATAATAATCCACCAAATAATCGTTCACCATACGATGCGAACTAAACTCAGGGGTGAGGGTGCGCATAGCATTTTTGACCACCTCTATCCAACCGCGAGGAAGCCCGTTTGTGTCACGATCGAAGAATAAAGGAACAACCTTATCCTCTAGGTTTTTATAAAGACTGTCGGCATCGGCATAACCTGCTTGTTCTTCAAAGGCATCGAGGGTTTTCACGACGGGGCCGATGGTCCAACCGTTTTGCCCATTATAACCTTCACACCACCAACCATCTGAAATACTGAGGTTAACCCCACCGTTTACCGACAATTTCATGCCACTTGTTCCACTGGCTTCATTGGGACGGCATGGGGTGTTTAACCAAACATCACAACCTCTTGTTAATAATCTTGACACAGCAAGACTGTAATCTTCCATAAAATACACATGCCCGACAAAGCGTTCATCAAGGGTATATTTTACAATTTCTTTCATAATATCTATACCTTGCTGATCGGCAGGGTGTGCTTTTCCGGCAAAGATAAAGATTACGGGGCGTTTGTTATCGGCGAGCAAACGCTGGAGACGATCAAGGTCGGCAAAAAGTAGATTTGCCCTTTTGTACGGAGCAAAACGCCTTGCAAAACCAATGACCAAGGCATCTGAATTTTGAAGTCCTGCACGCATAAGCGCTTGTGTTTTTGGGAGAACATTGAGAGTTTTAAAGAATGATCCGAGTCCATGCTCTACTTTTTTCAGCAGTATTTCTTTTTCCCCTTTTTTTATGTCCCAAATTTTTTGGGCGGGAATTTCATAAATATTATCCCAGTTTTCGGCAGTTGGGGGTAAATCTTCCCAACCTTGCCCAAGGGTTTGATCAAGCAGTGCACGCATGGGAGAAGAAACATAAGAAGCCACGTGAATACCATTGGTAACCGAACCAATCGGTACTTCAGCATGAGAGTAACCTTTCCAAGCAGACTGCCACATGCCTCGGGAAACATCACCATGTAACCAACTGACACCGTTAGCTTTTAGAGAGAAATTCAGGGCAAGCACGGTCATTTCAAACGTATTGTGGTTATTGCCCATAATACGTCCCATATTCATAAAGTTTTGGAAAGAAAGCCCAATATTGCTTGCAAACTCCGTAAAATAACGTTCCATGAGGTCTAAGCTGAAACGTTCGTTACCTGCGTCCACGGGTGTATGTGTTGTGAAAACACAAGAACCGCGCACCGCTTCGCAAGCAACTTCATAACTATAACCTTTATGCATAAGCTCTTTGATTCTCTCTAAAATCAAAAATGCAGAGTGCCCTTCATTCATATGATAGACACAAGGTTCAAGCCCAAGCTGTTGCAAAAGCTTTACCCCACCCATACCAAGCAAAATTTCTTGGCGTAAGCGACAGTCACGGTCGCTAATATAAAGCTGTGCAGAAGTTTTGCGATCTTCTTGGGTGTTGCTTGGCAAATCGGTATCCATAAGATAGAGTTTTATCCGCCCTACACGCACCAGCCAAACATTGGCATGCAACTTCCTACCCGGCAAGTCTACAACAACTTCCATAGGGTCGCCATCGTCTTTAAAGACACGTTCAACGGCCATGGTAGAAAAATTATTTTCATTATAAATGGCCTGCTGAGAACCGTCTGACGTAAGTTTTTGTTTAAAATATCCGTTTTTATAGAGTAGACCGACAGCCACCAAAGGAACATTTAAATCGCTGGCTGATTTCAGATGATCGCCCGAAAGCACTCCAAGCCCCCCAGAATAAATAGGCAAGCTTTCACAAATACCGTACTCTGTGGAGAAGTAGGCAACGGGTTTTCCTTCATCCATAAGCCCATCCACCGCTTTGGGCGGTTGAACCATATAGCTGTCAAACCTATCCAAAAAGCGATCCATCTTTTTGAGAAAAAGGGAGTCATTACTCAATTCTTTTAAGCGAGCTTCAGAAACATTTGCCAAAAGAACTAAAGGATTACGATCTGATTTTTCCCATATTTTTTGATCGATACTTTCAAAGAA
>CAYJHY010000272.1:0-2962 GCA_964369875.1 uncultured Mailhella sp. | reverse complement strand
CTAGTAAAATTTTATGGGAAAATAGGGAAATATTTTCCTAGAGTGAGAAAGGGGATAGAGTGACTGCACAATAAAAAAGCCCGAAAAGGTCAAGGGACGCTTTCGGGCTGTATATATTGTTAATAAAATAAACTGATTAATAAAATAATTATTTATTATGGGTGTGTTTATCTATTTATTTAATTTTTACGCGGGTACCGCATTAAAAGCAAAGATAGGGCTTGTGGAGACGCTTCTTGAAGGCACAAGTTCTTCCACTTGTAAATATTTTTCTTGGTGTGCTTCAAGGTGGCGTAAGAACAAGTTATTATGATGGTGCCCTGAGCAGTGTACTTCAAAGGCTCCTTGTAAAGGAAGGCCATTCATAGCCATGTCACCCACAAAGTCAAGCACTTTATGGCGCACAAATTCATCAGGGCTGCGAAGTCCTTCAGGGTTGAGCACTTTTACATCGTCGAGCACCACGGCATTTTCCAAAGAACCGCCAAGCGCCAAATTATTGGAGTGTAAATATTCCACTTCACGCGCAAAACCAAAGGTTCTTGCAAAAGCAATTTCTTTAAAGGTTTCGGGAGTAAGATCTATTTTGAAATTTTGTGTTCCGATGCAAGGATGGTCGAAATCAATGGTATAATCCACATAGAAACCATCGTAGGGAGTTGCGTGGATAGCTTTTGCATCTCCCGCAAAAGACACGGGGCGAATAATTTTAGCCGCTTTACGCAAAGCGTAAAGAGAACGGATACCGGCCTTTTTAATGAGGTTGGTAATAGGCAAAGCAGAACCGTCCATAATGGGGATCTCTACGCCCATAATGTGACACTCTACGTTGTCTATTTGTAGACCCATGAGCGCGGCCAAAAGATGCTCCACAGTGGAAACTTGGATTTTATCGTTGCCTAAAGTGGTGGCAAGGGCGGTTGTAAGTACAACATTGGGGCTTGGTTTTATAATCTGGATACCTTTTGAGGTATGTAAATGAAAACTGATGCCGTTATCAACTTTAGCAGGTTGCAACTTAAGTTCAACATCTTTGCCTGAATGCAAGCCAATGCCTTTATATGTAACGGGACGCATAATAGTTTGTTGTAACATAATAAATCTCCAAACATCGAGACAGCTTTAAACAATATTTTCTCGATGCCTCTTTCTAAGCAAAAACTGTGCCGTTTTTGTAACATATCAATTTATATGTTTTTTGTTGTTTGTGAGTTCACTAAGAAGTCCATTATGTGTTTTTTTTGCAACAGAAAACCCAAGATACATGCATTAGATTTTTTCTAGAATTTTTCAACTGTTACACTTTTGCAACAGGGCTTGTATGTTCGATATTCCAACTTAATGTTTCTTGGGAGGGCAAGTTTTAAAAAGTATATTTTTTATGATATCATGTTGTTAGTTGTAAAGAGAAGTGGAAAGACGTGAGAAGGCGCAAAAAGCAACGCTCTAAAAGAAAAAGCTTTCAAGCTACTTGAACCTCTCTTTAAAGTAAAGAATAAAAGGATTTTGGCCTGTTTGGTAAGCAGTTTTTATAAGTTCAAGATCCATTTTGCACCAAGCGGCCAAAAGAACACATTGGTTCATAAAGATATTTTTTATAAGACCATGCTTGACAAAGCGCCTTCCCGAGGTTTTTATGGCAGAATTTGTACAGACAATTTTGCCATGACGCTTGGCTGTCTTAACAAGCTCCACATCTTCTAACATGGGAATTTCTTGTATATCCCAAGTTTCAAAATCTTTTTTGCGCACAAAAAGACCTTGGTCGCCATAGGGACGTTTCAAAGCATTTGCCCTGAAATTGGTTCCTTTAATAAACCATTTTTTACCCGAAAAATTTTCTTCCACATCAAAAAGAAAATAACCTAAAGAGTTATCATTTTTGGAGTCCATAACGTGTCTGATATGCTTGTCCCAGTCTTGGGGGACGACGGAGTCGGCGTGTAAAAAAAGGAGAATTTCCCCTTGAGCAAGGTTAGTGCCACAAAGCATTTGGGAAGAACGTCCTTTTTTACACGAAAGCACTGTGCAACCGTACCTATGAGCTATGTCGGCGGTTCTGTCGGTACTTCCTCCGTCTGCCACAATAATTTCAAAGAAAAAGCCTATCTTTAAAGATTCAAGACAAGCCTGTAAATTATGTTCTTCGTTTAACGTCGGAATAATAACGGAGATTTTAGGGGGAATATCTTCATAATAATCCACGTCTTTGAGCGTTTCCACAGTGCTGAAGAGGACGGAATGTTTTTTGAGATTTTGTAGACTTTGGGCAAAAACATCGCCTGTTCCCCATGAAATATCGTGAAAAAGTGCTTCGTAGACTTTTTCTGAATCTTGCATACTTTCTGTGGATAAACCAACTTGATAATAACCGCCGTCAAGGCTTGGGCCAAGCACACAAGTGTGTGTATCCAGAAGTGTTAGCGCATCAATGATGTTTTGTGTACGGTTTGTGGGGCAGTCAGAACCTAAAAGCAATACTTTTTTACGCCCCATTTCTTTTTTTTGAAAAAGCCTCATAAAGGCTTCTTTAAACGCATTTTCCATGCGCGCACCGATATTGTTTCCGTTTTGTACAGAAAAATACTGTTTGCTAGAAATTTCTTCTTGTAAAGCGTGTTCTTTTTGCAAAAAGGAACTCACTAAATTTTTGATACTTTGTTCATCACTGCCCGTGTAGCAAATGCACAAAGGAAAGCCTGTGCTGTGGCACTGATGAAAGGTAAACTCAATCATCTCTTTTTGCAATGCTGTTGCATTTTTTGCGCCTATCATGGGGATGAGTCTGGTTTTTACCAAGCCTTCTTTGGGGTATTTGGTAAAAAGTATAAGAAGGGTATCGCTTGGAATGTTTGGCATAAGGTTTTATTATTGTTATGTTGTGATAATTTGAATTTTTAGGGGAATTTTTTTTGGGGGAAAATTTTTTGTAAAAAATTTTCCCCCAAGCCCCCTTCAAAAA
>CAYJHY010000271.1:0-2974 GCA_964369875.1 uncultured Mailhella sp. | reverse complement strand
TTGCCATAAAATCCATAAGTTCTTGAACGTCAATTTGGTATGCGGTGGCAAGGTATTGGATGTTCTCTATTGCCAAAACATCTAACCCCTTCCCGTAAAGCATATGTTGCAAATCCTTCATGATCTGTAGGGCTTTTTCGGGTAAAAAGGATTTGAGGGCAAAAAAGAGTAATCCACCTTTGGTGCTGTCCAAAATAACAGAGTCATTTTGTTCGGACTGCAAAAAATCTTCATAAGCTTCGGAGATGCGTACACCAGTGACCTTATGCATACGATCGATAAAAGCACCGATGTTTGGGGTGCGGAAAAGACGTGATTGAAGGGTGACAGGCTCTTCAATCAGTGCCCCGCACATCACTTCGAAAGGGAGTGGGTTTTCCTTGGCAATGCGTTCGATGACTGGGGAAAATCCATAGCACCATGGGCAATAAACTTCTGAAATATATAAAAAATGTGACATATGTGTTACTCTTGTTTTTGCAGGATGATTTTCAAACTGAACTAAGGTTTTTTGGGGCAAGTGTTTTTCCGCTCCCCAAAAATAAACCGAATTAATATAACATGAACTTCACTTGAAAAAAATATGAAAAAAAGTTATACTTTCCTTGCAAGATAAAATAGATGGGTTAAAATCGCAAGAAAAATAAACTTGACGAAATGGCCAAAATAAGGCAATCCATTATCTGTAGCCTTGATGTGTCATGAAGTTTAGCCCATAAACGTTTATGGCGGATGCGTTTACATGGTAAACGCTTTATGTTCCTTTGCAAAAAAATGCAAAACTCCGAAGGTTTCAACCTAATAAAGAGGCAAAATGTATCAAAAAGAGTTATTGACATATCTTGAAGAATTTATTCCGTTAAATTTAGCAACATCTTGGGATAATTCAGGTTTGCAAGTAGCCTCTCTTGAAAAAGACATTCGTCATTTGGCTGTTGCCCTTGATCCTTGCGTACGTTCTGTGGAAAAGGCTTTGGCCTTGGGTGCCGATTTTATTTTCACCCACCACCCTCTCAGTCTTTCACCGCGCTTGCCTTCTCGATTGGATGCTTACCACAAGATTCTTTCTTTGTTGTTTAAAAATGATGTCAGCCTTTTTGCCGCCCATACCAATTTAGACAGTTTACCCGTGGCGCATTGGCTTGCGGATGAACTTGGTTTGCTTGAGAGAAATTTTCTTGAAGTGACAGGTGAATATCAAGAATTACCGGCCGGAATAGGTTGTGTGGGTTCTTTGGCGCAAAAGACGGCAAGTGAAGAATTTATAAAAAAAGTACAAAAGCTGGTTCCCCATAGCGCAAACTTTAACCTTGCGGGAAAACTTCCTGAATTTATCGAAAAGGTTGCTATTTGTGGGGGAAGCGGTTCGTCATTGGTCCCTGTGGCGGAAAAATTTGGGGCAGATATTTTTATAACGGGTGATGTGAAATACCACAGTGCCCTTGATGTTATGGATTCCTTGGACGCTTTTGATGCCAATTATGGACAAAAATTCCCCTGCTTTTTGGATGTGGGGCATTTTTCCTTGGAAGAAGAAATGATGCGTCGTTTTAGCCTTATGCTACAAGAAAAACTTGACAATGTGCGCGTGAGTTTTATTTCAGCCAATGACCCTTTTTTAAATATAACGGAGTAATGTATGAGCTTATACCTTGAACAAATTCGCCAGCTTGTTGAATTGCAACACGTAGACGATCAAATCCATGAAGTAAACAAAGAATTGAGTTTGGCTCCCGAAGAAGTGGAAAAGCTAAGCGCTCGCTTCCAAGAAGAAGAATCTAAGTATGCAAAAATCATGGATAAATTGCAACACATGCGTGAGCAACAAAAACGCCTTGAAATCGATCTTGAAGACGAAAACAACCGTCTTAAAAAGAGCAAAAGCAAGCTTATGCAAGTGAACAATGCCAAAGAATTTCAAGCGATGGCTCGTGAAATGGATAATATGGAACGCACCACTCGTACCCACGAAGAAGAGCGTATCACCTTGCGTGAAGAAATCGAGAACCAAGAAAACGCACTCAGCGAAGTGGAAGTTATTCGTGACGAATTGAAAATCGATCTCGCCACCAAAGAAGCTAACCTTGCCGCAAGACTTGAAACTGCCAATGCCGAGCTCAACAAGCTCGAAACCCTTCGCAGTGAAACCGGTAACGACGTTCCCGCACCTGTGCTTTCTCGTTATGAATTTATCCGTCGTCGTTTGGAACATCCTGTAATTGTTCCTGTAAAAGACCGCATTTGTCTCGGTTGTTATATCGCTATTCCTCCGCAAACCTTTATTGAGTTGCAAAGAGGCCAACAAATTTGGAGTTGTCCAAACTGTCAACGCTTGATGTATTGGGAACAACACTTCCACGATGAGCATCGTCAAAGCAAAAAAGTGGTTGAGCAGCCTATGGTTTTTGCTGAAGATTTGGAATTTGGCGGTTCTTCCGATACGTTCTAATCGTTCAAGAAAGACATTTGAATCTTTTATTGAATATATAAGGGGCTTTTGCCCCTTTCCATATTTTTTGAGTTGGGCGGACTATCGCTGCGTAATTTATTACGGGGAGGAAAGTCCGGGCTTCACAGGGCAGGATGCCGGGTAACTCCCGGAAAGAGCGATCTTTGGCAAGCGCAACAGAAAGTAAACCGCCGTGTTCCTCGGAAGACGGTAAGGGTGAAACGGTGGTGTAAGAGACCACCGGTTATTGTGGTAACACAGTAAGCCAGGCAAGCCCCATCCGAAGCAAGACCAAATAGGAAAACCGATCGGCCCGATCATAGGTTTTCGGGTAGGTTGCTTGAGGGTAACGGTAACGTTACTCCTAGAGGAATGATAGTCGCGTCATACCCGTGTATGCGGATACGATGAACAAAACCCGGCTTATAGCCTAACTCAAAAAATTTTTATGAAGATATTTTGGTTTTGAAATTTTGTTTTTTCTTAGGGGAAGGGGCGGGGTGTTTTTTTGTAAAAAAACACCCC
>CAYJHY010000270.1:0-2976 GCA_964369875.1 uncultured Mailhella sp. | reverse complement strand
TTCGTTTTAGAGGAAAGTGTCTTATAACAACACTCCCAGAGTTCTTTATGAGTACTTACTATATAGCAAAAGGCGTGCCAAACAGGTTAAGCTCTGAAATATTTGATTTTTTCAAAATCACTTTTTTATTTTTTGGATAAAGTGTATATTTTCTGAACAACAATAATATGCACTTTTCAAAAACTGTCTAAAAATTACACAACTAAAAATTTACCCATTATGGTTAATGCTATAAAACCATAAAAAAATTTAAAAATGACCATTAATTTCTTGACCGACCACAAAAAATCTAGTAACGATTTATAGCTCTAAACCATAATGGGAATTACTATGTTTGAAAGTTTAACAGACCGACTATCAGGGGTATTCAAAAACCTCAGCGGAAGAGCGCAACTATCGGAAAGCAATATCCAAGAAGCTTTACGCGAGGTGCGTCTTGCCTTGCTTGAGGCGGATGTTAACTTTAAGGTTGTTAAAGACTTTGTGGAAAACGTCAAGGAAAAAGCTCTTGGCGTCGAAGTTATGAAAGGGGTAAGCCCCGCACAACAAGTTATTAAAGTTGTTAATGATGAGCTTGTTGCCCTTTTGGGTGGCGAAAACACTCAGCTGCAACTTCAAGGTAAACAACCTGCAATCATCCTTATGGCAGGCCTTCAAGGTTCCGGTAAGACTACCTCTTCAGGTAAACTTGCCTTGCTTCTTCGTAAACAAAAAATGAAGCCCTATCTTGTGCCTTGTGACGTTTACCGTCCTGCGGCTATCGATCAGCTTCGAACTTTGGCAAAACAAATCGACATCCCTTGCTTTGAATCCTCTGTGGATATGAAGCCTCTCGATATTGTCAAGAATGCCCTTGAAGACGCCAAAGAAAAGCAGTGCACTGTACTTATTTTAGACACTGCGGGCAGATTGCACGTTGACGATGCGCTTATGCAAGAACTTGCAAGCATCAAAGAATTTGCCAACCCCCAAGAAATTTTATTTGTGGCCGATGCCATGACAGGTCAGGACGCCGTAACAGTCGCCGAGGCCTTCAATGAGCGCATCGGAATTACAGGTGTCGTACTTACCAAGATGGACGGTGACGCCAGAGGCGGTGCTGCGCTCTCCATTAAGTCCGTTACGGGTGCCCCTGTAAAGTTTGTGGGTATGGGCGAAAAACTTTCCGAAATGGAAGTCTTTCATCCCGACCGTGTTGCAGGCCGAATTCTTGGCATGGGTGACGTACTCACCTTGCTTGAGAAAGCACAAACTACCATGGAAGCAGAAGAAGCCGAAGCCCTTGCCAAAAAAATGCAAAAGGCTAAATTCGATCTTGAGGATTTCCGTACGCAAATGAAGCGTATGCGTTCCATGGGATCTTTCTCTTCCCTGCTTAAAATGATTCCCGGACTTGGCAGTCTTGCAGGTCAACTCGGGGAAATGAAGGGCCATGAAAAAGAGCTCGGCAAAACAGAAGCCATTATCTCTTCCATGACCATGAAAGAAAGACGTAATCCCGAGATTATCAATCCTTCTCGAAAAGTCAGAATCGCAAATGGCTCGGGTACGAAAGTTCAAGATGTTAACCAGCTGTTGCGTCAATTTGATCAAATGCGCAAAATGATGCAATCTATGATGGGTGGCAAAGGTGGAAAAGGCTTAGGTGGGCTCGGCAATATGCTGGGTGGTGGCGGAAAAATGCCCGACATCAATAAGCTTGGCGGTCTTGGAGGCCTCGGAGGTCTTGGCGGAATGGGTGGCCTTGGCGGAATGGGTGGCATGGGAGGCTTAGGACTCCCCGGAATGCCCGGTTCTCGCTCATCAAGTTCTGCAACCAAGAAGAAACGCGAAAAAGACAAAAAGAAAAAAAATAAAAAAAGATAGGATACCCCTATCGCAATAATAATAGGAGACTACAATGTCCGTAAAAATTAGACTCACCCGCTCTGGCTGCAAAAAACTTCCTTTCTACCGTGTGGTAGCAATCAACAGTGAAACCCGTCGTGACGGTCGTCCACTAGAATTTCTTGGTTACTACAACCCTCAAGTAGAACCAGCCGAAGTAAAAATTGACGCTGAAAAAGTTGAAGCATGGATTCAAAAAGGTGCTCAAATGACTGACACCGTAAAATCCTTGATGAAACAAAACAGCAAGTAATTTTGTTTGGGGTAAAGCTTCTTCTCATATTCGTCGCAAGCTTTACCCCAAAACAATATAAGAGCTCTGCATAATTACAAACATAGTTACAATTTTCGTTGACTTCTGAAGCATGTCATAAAAAGTCATGTTGTTAATCATGCAGAGAAAGGCACAAAAATCAATCAATTAACGACAAAAGCGTGGTTTTGTCTATTCTTGATTTTTGCTCGTATTTGCTACGCAAACACTCCTTTCACCCTTGCAAAATGAATTTTGCAAAGGTCTCATATTTACCAAACCATCTTGCACAAGTAAGGTGGATTTTTGCGTTTAATATTTCAAACATCATAAAGCACGCCAAACCCTCAATTTTATCAAACAAAACCCCTTGTAAAACTTGACAAAAAGGGGCTCTGCGTGCGATAGAAAGAAATTATTTTTATCTTTTACTGCATAAGGAAATCTACCATGAATACCAAATACGTTATTGCTGTTGTCGGCGCTACAGGTGCCGTCGGTCGTGAAATGCTCAACACCCTCGATCAAAGAGGTTTTTCTGCACACACCATTAAAGCCCTCGCTTCTGCTCGCTCCGCAGGAACGATGGTGACCTTTGGCGAAACGGAAATCTTGGTAGAAGAATTGACAGAAAATTCTTTTGAAGGCGTTGACATTGCTATCTTCTCCGCCGGTGGTTCTACTTCCGAAAAATTTGCCCCCCATGCCGTAGCTTCAGGTTGTGTCGTTATCGACAACTCCAGCGCATGGCGTATGGATGAGCGTTGCCCCTTGGTTGTGCCCGAAGTAAACGCCCACGCCCTCAGAAATCATAACGGCATTATCGCAAACCCCAA
>CAYJHY010000269.1:0-2978 GCA_964369875.1 uncultured Mailhella sp. | reverse complement strand
GTTTCGCTCGCGCTGCGCGGCTTGCCACATCCTGTGGCACTTAACCCAAAGCTTCCCTAAATCTATTCTGCAAGGCGAGCATTTTTACTTGCTTGTCCTTTAGTTCTACGGCGCGTTCTTTTTCTTGATCGACGACGGCTTGGGGAGCACGGGCAACGAAGTTTTCGTTGGAAAGCTTTGCTCTGATGCCTTGTAAGTCTTTGTCCACTTTGGCAAGCTCTTTGTCGAGACGAGCAAGTTCTGCGTTGAAGTCAACCACACCGTCGAGAATAACGAAGATTTCCGCACCGTTGACCACGTGACTGGCAGAAGCTTTGGGAGCTTTTGCATCGGCGTCGATGGTGATTTCTTCGAGACGAGCGAGGAAGTTCAACCAAGGGCGAGCTTCTTCGAGAAGGGCTTTTTGGGCTTCGTCCACGGGCTTAAAGATGGCTTTCATTTTAAGCGCAGGAGCAATGTTGAGCTCGGACTTAATGGCTCTGACTACCCCGATGCACTCTTGGATAAATTCCATATCTGCCGCGTCTTTTTCTCTGTAGCACTCAGGACGTTTAGCGGGTAACTGAACGACGGAAAGATCCGTTCCTTCACGACCGGGCAAGGCTTGCCAAATCTCGCAAGTGACGAAAGGTATAATCGGGTGCAAAAGGATAAGCACTTCAGAAAGTACGGTGTAGAGAACAAAGGAAGCTTCTTGTTTTTGCTCGGGAGTTCCTTTGAAATCACCTTTGATAAGTTCCAAATACCAATCGCAGAACTCGTTCCAAAGGAATCTGTAAAGATGCTGAGCAAGCTCATTGAAACGGTACGAAGCAAGGGCGTTTTCGCTTTCTGCTTTCACCACTTCAAGACGGTGCAAAATCCACTTATGGTGCATGGAACGCACTTCGGAGAAAGGCATTTCCGCAGGTTTTTCCGCACCAAGGTTCATAAGGGCAAAACGGGCGGCGTTCCAAAGCTTGTTTACAAAGTGGCGATAGCCTTCTATGCGATCTTCGGAAAGACGGATATCACGCCCCATGGCCGCAAGGGCGGTCAAGGTGAAGCGTAAGGAATCGGCGCCGAATTTTTCTACCATATCAAGGGGATCGATGCCGTTTCCGAGGGATTTTGACATCTTTCTGCCTTCTTTGTCACGCACAAGCGCATGCAAATAGACTTCTTTAAAAGGACGCTCTCCCATGAAGTGTTGTCCCATCATAATCATACGGGCAACCCAGAAGAACAAAATATCAAAGGCGGTAACAAGAACAGAGGTGGGATAGAAGGCTTTTAATTCTTTGGTGTCTTCGGGCCATCCCATGGTGGAAAACGGCCAAAGAGCGGAAGAAAACCATGTATCCAAAACGTCGGGATCTTGTTCAAGTTCAGCGCAAGCACATTTGGGGCAAGTGGTGGGATCGGTTTCGGAAACAATAAGTTCATTACAAGAAGAACATGTCCAAGCAGGGATACGGTGTCCCCACCAAAGCTGGCGACTGATACACCAATCTCTGATATTATCAAGCCAGTTATAGTAGGTTTTTGTCCAAGTTTCGGGCAAGATGGCGATATCGGAAGGCACGGCGGCTCTTGCTTTAGGCGCAAGCTTGGTGGTGGCCACAAACCACTGTACAGAAACATAGGGTTCAATCACAGATTTACAACGATAACAACAGCCTACACTGTGATCGAGCTCTTCGACTTGCACCAAAGAACCGAGTTCTTCCAAATCTTTAACAATCTTAATTCGACAGTCTTCACGGCTGAGCCCTGCATAGGCTTCGCCGGCTTCTTCGGACATATTGCCGTAATCGTCGATAACTTGGATAAATTCCAAATTGTGATTATGCCCTAAATTCCAGTCGTTGGGATCGTGGCAAGGGGTAACTTTAAGGGCGCCTGTACCAAATTCTTTATCCACATAACGGTCGGCAATAATAGGTACGGCACGACCGACAACAGGAACAATAATATTTTTGCCCACAAACTCGGTGTAGCGTTCGTCGTCGGGGTGAACGCAGACTGCGGAGTCGCCCAAGATGGTTTCGGGACGGCTGGTGGCGATAACAATGGAACCGCTACCGTCTTCAAGCTCGTAACGAACATGCCAAAGAGCGCCTTTTTGTGGGTTGTGTTCCACTTCGTCGTCCGCCAAGGCGGTATGACAGCGAGGACACCAGTTAACAATATATTTACCTTTGTAAATCAAATCGTCTTCAAAAAGTTTCACGAAAACTTTACGCACGGCTTTAGCCAAGTTGTCGTCCATGGTGAAGCGTTCGCGAGACCAGTCAACAGAGGCGCCAAGATAGCGGATTTGTTCTAAAATACGTCCGCCGTATTCTTCTTTCCACTCCCAAACTTTTTCTAAAAACTTTTCACGTCCGAGGTCGTGACGAGAAAGACCGTCTTTAAGCAAGGCTCTTTCCACAACGTTCTGAGTGGAAATGCCCGCATGGTCGGTGCCGGGAACCCATAAAACTTTTTTGCCTTGTTGACGAGCATGACGAATGAGCACATCTTGCAAGGTAATGTTCAAACCATGGCCGATATGCAAAGCGCCTGTGACGTTTGGCGGAGGAATAACAATGGAATAGGCTTCGGCATCGCTGTCCATATCAGGGGTAAAGGTTTGGTTTTCTTCCCAAGTTTTGCGCCAAAATGCTTCGACGTCTTTGGGATCATATGCTTTGGGTAATTCTCTGTACGACATGTTCGCCTCTATAATAATGTTATTGGTATCTTATAAATAGGATATTTATTCTGTTTGACAAGTCGACACTAGCAAAATTTTTCATACATTTGAAGTCAAAAGAAAGAGAAATTTAATTTTTTGTTTTTGGGGAATATTTTTTTGGGAGGGGGAGAACCTATTTTTTGAAAAAAATAGGTTCTCCCCCTCCCAAAAGAAACTAAAACCGAATTAACGTTATCTCAAATAAGGTTGCAAAAATTTGGACTTTGGGCTAGACTGCCCCTAACAGTATCTCATTTTC
>CAYJHY010000268.1:0-2980 GCA_964369875.1 uncultured Mailhella sp. | reverse complement strand
TTCTTTATCACAGGCTTTTTCTTGCCCTACGAACAAAGATATGTCGGCTATGGCATAGCCCTTGCCGTCACCGCTCTTATTTACTTGATGCAAGTAAAGCGCCCCAATCTTGTTCCCCCTATGAAACCAATCCGCTTTGCTTAAGCCTTTTCATAAAGACGTACAAAAAAGAGTAGCCTATGAAAACAATAAATAAGAAACATATTCCAAAGTTGAATAACAAAATAAAGATTCGTCCCAAAAGACGTACCTACACAAACCTTCTGCATGAACGCATGCTGGTTTGTTCCAAGTGTAAAACAGTTTTCCCTGAATATTTGGCGCGTTGCCCCGAGTGCGGAAGTCGCGACTGGCAAGGGATTTCTGAAGTAAACCCCTATAACTATTTACCCATGCAACAATTTTTAAAAATTTGTGGGCATGCTCTTTGGCTTTTTGCTACCTTGGGCGCTATCTTTTTACTTTGGCAAACAGACACCAACGATGCCACAGCCAACCAAATTTATGTTCTTTCCGCTGTGTTTTTATCTTTTCTCGGTATTCTGAGCTCTGTTGCTTATTTTGGCCTCAGTGAGATTACACGACGAGCCGAACGTATCCAAAAACGTTTGCGTGCTTTCCACGAAGGCTACAGAAACCACCAAAGAAAAAGCTCAGGCGTAAAAAGAAAGTAAGTAAAACATTAATTGAAAAAAAAGGGGAAGATTTTCATTATCTAGATAGTGATTTTTCTCCTTTTTTCTTTTGTCAAGCTTCGACATACAACACTTTAACAAAAATTCCATGCATACTATTGCTAAGATGGAGAACGCAATGCAAACACCAAGCAAAGGCTCCGCCCTCTTTCCACTTCTCATTTTTCTCGTTTTATTCATCGGTACAGGATCTTACCTTACCTATAAAAATGTTAATATGGCCTTTT
Organism: uncultured Mailhella sp.; assembly: GCA_964369875.1. Taxonomy (GTDB): domain Bacteria; phylum Desulfobacterota; class Desulfovibrionia; order Desulfovibrionales; family Desulfovibrionaceae; genus Taurinivorans. The sequence continues at coordinate 2,058 of CAYJHY010000268.1, read as the reverse complement.
ATCAACTTTCGGCGGCCGTGGCAATTTTGCCCGCCATTGTTGTTGCCATTTTACAAGGTAAAGGAAACCTCAATCAAAAAATTTCTATTTTCCTAAAAGGCATGGGTGAAATCAATATTATTACCATGGCTGTGATTTACCTTTTGGCAGGGGCCTTTGCCACTGTCGCCTCCTCCATCGGAGGAGTTTCCGCCACGGTAAACTTTGGTCTTTCACTTATCCCACCAAGCTTTATCCTACCGGGATTATTTATTATAAGCGCCTTTGTTTCCACTGCTATGGGTACAAGCATGGGCACTATCGCAGCCATTGCTCCCATTGCTTTGGGTATTGCAGGGCAAACCGACATGAGCACCACAGTATTACTCGGTGCTGTTGTTGGTGGTGCATTCTTTGGTGACAACCTTTCTATGATTTCAGACACCACCATTGCCGCAACCAGAACGCAAGATTGCGAAATGAAAGATAAGTTTATCCTCAATTTCCGTATCGCCTTACCTGCGGCTCTGATCACTTTAGTGCTTCTTTATTTCTTTGGCGAACAAGGACAAGTGATAGAAATAAAAGATTACGAAATACTAAAAGTTCTCCCCTATATAGCCATTCTAGTGTTGGCAATTATGGGAATAAATGTATTTGTCGTACTTCTTAGCGGTATCTTGCTTTGCGGGATCGTCGGTCTCTACTCTAACCCCGAATACACTGCTTTAGCCTTTTCTTCAGACATTTATAAAGGTTTTGCGGGCATGAATGAAATCATGGTATTATCCATGCTTCTCGGAGGTCTCGGAGAACTTATCAAATATAACGGCGGTATCATTTGGCTACTCCAAAAAGTTGATTCTTTTATCGAAAAGAACAGAGCCGAAAACAATCAACAAAACGAAAAGAAAAAGCAAAGTGTCGGTGAATGGAGTATCGCCTTCTTGGTTGGCTTTGCTGATATTTGTCTTGCCAATAATACCGTGGCCATTATCCTTACAGGTGGCGTATCCAAAGAAATCGCTACCAAGAATGGTGTAGACCCAAGAAGATCTGCCAGCATTTTGGATATGGTTTCATGCGTTTTCCAAGGACTTATTCCCTACGGTGCGCAACTTCTTTTAGCAGGTAGCATTGCCAAGCTTTCCCCCTTGGAAATTGCAGGAAACAATTGGTATTGTATTATTTTAGGAATAACAGTCATCATTGCGATACGCTTTGGCTTACCTAAAACCAGATAGTTTTAAAGAAGATAAGTTTCTAAATTATTAATAAATATTTTAGAAACTTATCACAATCTTACTAAATTCACTCATACGAGGTTATTTATGACAGCATCACGTGAACAACTGGCGACAAGACTTGGCTTCCTGCTTCTTTCCGCAGGTTGTGCCATCGGCCTTGGTAATATTTGGAGATTCCCCTCCGTTGCGGGACAATATGGCGGATTGGTCTTCCTTCTTGCTTACTTCTTTTTCCTTTTTGCTGTAGGTCTCCCTGTAGTCATCATGGAATTTGCCATGGGACGTGCCTCTCAAAAAAACATGGGCGACGCCTATCGCACCCTTGAGCCACAAGGAACTAAATGGCATAAAGTCGGCGTTGTAAGCTATGTAGGTTCTACTATCCTAATGATGTTTTATATCCCCGTGGCAAGTTGGCTTATTGCCTATTGCTACCATAGTGCATCCGGAGCTTTAAGCACCCTTACTCCAAACGAAGTCGGAGGCTTCTTCGGTAAAATGTTGGCCGACCCCAAGGAAATGTACTACTGGTCACTTGGTGTTATTATAGTAGGCTTTGGCGTTTGCGCCATGGGTGTTCAAAAAGGTGTCGAAAGAATTGTCAAATATCTCATGATAGGCCTTCTTGCCCTTTTAATTATCCTTGCCATCAATTCTCTTATGCTCCCCGGTGCCAAGGAAGGCATGGCCTTCTATCTTGCGCCTGACCTTGCCAGAGCACAAGAAGCCGGTATTTGGAATCTTCTAAGCGACGCCATGAACCAAGCCTTCTTCACACTTAGTGTCGGTATCGGTTCCATGCTTATTTTTGGTAGTTACCTCAACAAGAAAA
>CAYJHY010000267.1:0-2995 GCA_964369875.1 uncultured Mailhella sp. | reverse complement strand
TTACAGCTTGCTTAACATAATAAAGCCCTGTTTTACCAAAAATTTCTTCTATATTTTCAAACATATTCTTTCCTTTTATGTTTTAAATGCACAAAAACGCGCTTGCTCCTTTGGCGTTTTAGTGATAAGCCTTTGCCCGAAGGGAAGTTTTTTGTGCTTTCAAAGGAAAGACAGATTAGTGTGTTTTTTGGGGTGACGTCAAGAAAAATATATCGCTTTGGCAGATTCTTTTAAAGGCTCGAGTGTGTATTTTTAAAGCAAAAGACAGAAATTTTCCGGAAAAATAATCAAAAATCTATGATTATGGACATATGTGCCGTTAGTAATTTTATTTTATATGTTTACAAAAACAAAAGAAACTAAACTTTTGGGAATGATATAAATATGAATATGCTCAAAGACAACATTGATGAAGCACAGAATAAAAAAAACTATTCTTTGGATACTTCCGTTTCTCAAAATGATGTAGAGATGGACTCTCAAGTCGAGGAAAAACCGGCAAGAGAAGACAATCATCTGTCAAATATCATTGCTCAAAACGAACGTATGGATAATGAGAGCAACGAAGATAAAAATTCAGAGAAAAATACAGCTGAAGAAATTGAGTCTGATAAAATTTCCGAAAAACAATCCTCACAAGATGTTTTACCGGAAAATGCAAACGAGACTGAACGGGATACTACAGAGGATGAAAACGTTTCCTACCTAGAAAGCATAGACCCTTGTTCCCCAAAGTACGAGGGCAGTGAATTTGTCCACCCATCAGACAGAGCTGATCAACTGGAATCTCTTCCTCTTGAAAAGCAAATCTGTATGATTTCTCACATGGATACCGAAGATGCTGCCGATGCGCTTGCCGAGCTTGATGAAAGCGTGGCAGGGGAGCTCATCGAGAATCTTGATGCGGAAGATGCCGCAAAAATTCTTTCCGCTATGGATCTTGATGACGCGGTTGACGTTCTTGACGAAGTTGATGAAGATCACCGTGATGTTCTTCTTAATAATCTTGCCCCTGAAGATGCGATGGAGCTTAGGGCGCTGATGACCTTCGACCCCGACACAGCCGCCGGGGTTATGAATACAGAAATTATTATTATATCTCAACATGAAAGCGTTGATGAAGCCATTCAGCATATTCGTATTGAACTTGAAGATAAAGAAATGCCCTATTATGTTTACACCGTAGATGAATACGACAAACTTGTGGGGATTATTTCTTTACGTGAACTTATGCTTTCAAAGCCTAAAACCGCCATTAAAGATTTGCTTTCCGATAAGCGTGAACTTATCACCGCAACGTATGACTTGGATAAAACCGAAGTTGCAAAAATTTTAAGTCACTATAACTTTTTGGCTTTGCCTGTTGTGGATAGACAAGGGCATCTTATGGGCGCCGTTACCTATGACGACGTTATGGATATTATCCAAGAGAACGCAAGTTCCGATCTTTTGGGTATGGTGGGTGCAGGTCAAGACGAAGATATTTATACCCCATGGCGAGAATCTGTTAAGATGCGCTTGCCGTGGCTGTTTATCAATATGATGAATTCTTCTCTTTCTGCATATATCGTGTTTCTTTTTGAAGGTTCCATCGCTCAAATGGCATTTCTTGCTGTGCTTATGCCTATGATTGCCAACCAAGCGGGTAACACGGGACAGCAAGCTCTTGCTATTATTATCAGGCAGCTTGCCACTGAGAAATTTGACCATAAAAAATCTTGGAAAGCAGTGCTAAGGGAAGGTAAAATCGGCTTCACCACAGGGATTATTATGGCTTTTTGTGCCTTCTGTGTGGTGTGGTTCATTTCACAAAACATGTATCTCGGGATGATTATGGGGCTTTCGCTTTTACTCGACATGCTCTTAGGCTCGGTTGCTGGCGGTTCTATTCCTCTTCTTCTTCGTGCTCTTGGGCGTGATCCTGCACAAGCCTCAAGTATCTTTCTTACAGCCATAACCGACGGTGCCGGATTTTTTATCTTTCTTAGTTTTGCAACTCTTTTTGTTTTGTAAATGTTTAAAACCATGTGAAAAATATTGTAGAGATTTTTTTTGAAAAACATATAAGACTATAGGGAAAATATGAAAAATTTTATTCGTTACTATCTGTGTGGATTAGCCATGGGTGCCGCCGACACCGTTCCGGGTGTTTCGGGAGGAACCATCGCTTTTATCACAGGGATATATACCCATCTACTCAATGCTATACAAGCCTTTGATCTGAAATTCTTCAAGCTTTTCTTCAAGGGAAAGTTCAAGCAATCTTTTGCTCGTATTCCCTGGAGTTTTGGCATCCCTCTGGTTTTAGGCATTGGGACAGCAATTTTTTCCTTAGCAAAAACAGTCGTGTATTTTATGGAAACGCATCCTGACTTTATTTGGGCGTTTTTCTTTGGACTTATTGTATCATCGTTGGTGATTTTAATTCAAGAGTTAAAGGGGAGTAAGGGTAAAAAGAGCCAAGCTTCCTTCTACTTTATTATAGGTGCGCTCTTTGCCCTTTGGATAACCTTTGCAAACCCCGTTGCCCTTTCTCATAGTCCTTTAATGATATTCTTCTCAGGTTTTATTGCGATTTGTGCCATGATTTTACCGGGGATTTCCGGTTCTTTTATTTTGGTACTCCTTGGACAATATAAGTACATAATGGGAGCGATTTCATCCTTAGATTTAGGGGTGCTTTTCTTGTTTTGGATTGGAGCCGTGTGTGGCTTACTTTCCTTCTCTCGTTTGGTCAGTTATTTTCTAAAACACCACTACGGCCCATGTCTTGCATTTCTGTCCGGAATTTTGGCAGGTTCTCTTGCTATGCTGTGGCCCTATAACAATATTTTTTCCATTCCCTTCACCAATACTGTTTATATAACTCTTCTTGTTTTGGTTGGGCTTTTTATTCCACTTCTTTTGCATAGGTTCAGTAAAAAAATCTAAAATTTCCTTATAGTTTCCTTGCAGAAAGTAAAAAAAAAGCCTATAAGAATGAAAAACAAATCTA
>CAYJHY010000266.1:0-3000 GCA_964369875.1 uncultured Mailhella sp. | reverse complement strand
CGGAATTCCAAATCAATGTGGAATATATGTATGCCTATGTGCAACCCGATCACGGTGCGACTTTGATTTTCCGCTTTGACAGAACGGAAGCAGCCTTAGAAGTTCTTCAAAAGAAAGACATTCCAATTTTGCCCGCATCTAAAGTGTCATACTAATTCAGATCTTTGCATAACACGACTTTCTTTCCGTAGTTCTTTATGAGTTGATCTACAATTGAAAATCTCATTATGATAAGTTCTTATATCTGAGAAAAGGCACGTTTGTGCCTTTTTTTCTAATTATATTGTAAACCGAGCAGTTCTTATTATTCTGCTTTGGTGATACATATTGGCTTTTGTTTTTATGTGGAATCAGACAATCAAGAGGAGTTTGAGAATGGACACGGTAAATTTAGAAGCTTACAATACAGAACAATTCCAATGCAACGAATGTACACCCGAAGAAATTGCAGATTTAAATTGCCATGCTTTATTCTTTAATAGAGAGCTGAGCTGGATTGAGTTTAACGCGCGCGTACTTGAAAACGCTTGCGATGCACAATTGCCTTTACTTGAGCAATTGAAATTTTTATCCATATTCTATAATAACCTTGATGAATTTTATATGGTGCGTGTGGCGAATATTTTTCGTCAATACAGCCTTGGAGTTGCCACAACTGCCCCCGATAAAATGGCCCCTATGCGCCAGCTTACGGAAATTCGTAGGCGTGTCAGCCAGCTTCTTGCCAAAGCTCATCACCACTGGAGCAAATTTCTATCCCACAGGCTTTCCGAAAAAGGCGTGCACATCACCCATTATGCGGATTTATCCGAGAAACAAAAACGTTTCCTCAGAAGCTATTTTGAACAAGAAATTTATCCCATCCTCACCCCGCAAGCCATCGACCCCAGCCGTCCTTTACCCTCCATTTCCAACATCAGCTTGAATTTTATCATTCAATTGGAAGGAGAACATGACGGACTCTATCGCTTTGCGCGTCTTCGTTGCCCTTCCAACACTTCACGCTTTATTTTTGTTCCGCGCAATAAAGAATCCAAAGATTTTTCTTCCCTCGGTTTTGACGGATATATGAAAAGTTCCGACATTATTCTTTTAGAAGATATTATTGCCGAAAACTTGGATATGCTTTTCCCCGGATACAAAGTCGTCAACTATGGCCTTTTCCGAATCACCCGTAATACGGACATGGAAATCGAAGAAGACGAAGCGGATGACTTGCTCGAAGCTGTGAAAGGTTTCTTGGATCAACGCCGTTTCGGCGATGTGGTACGTCTTGAAACCACCCACGGCATGAGCACGGATTTAAGTGATTTTCTGATGAAAAAACTTCATCTGAAGCCCGTGCAAGTCTACAAAGTAAAAGGCCCCTTGGCCTTTGCGGACATGATCGGTCTTTACGGCATCAACCGCCCCTCTTTAAAGGAAGAACCTTATCAAGCACGCATGCACCCCGCTTTTGTGGAGGGTGATATTTTCACCTACTTAAAAAACCATGATGTGGTGCTCAACCACCCATACGATTCTTTTACTCCTGTGGTGGAATTTGTGCGATGCGCCGCCAAAGACCCCAAAGTGGTCGCCATAAAACAAACCCTTTACCGCGTGGGTAACGATTCTCCTATTGTCCATGCGCTTATCGAGGCCAGACGCCTTGGCAAGCAAGTAACGGCTGTTGTTGAGCTCAAAGCCCGTTTTGACGAAGAAAGAAACATCACATGGGCAGAAGAACTTGAAAAAGCCGGAGTCAACGTGGTTTATGGTCTTGTGGGGATGAAAATCCATGCAAAACTATGCCTTGTGGTTCGTAAAGAACCTAAGGGGGTTGTGCGCTATGTGCATATAGGAACGGGTAACTATAACCCCTTCACCGCAAAACTCTACACCGACATGAGCTTTTTCACTTCCAATGAAGAAATTTGTTCGGATATAACCCATATTTTCAACGCAATCACAGGTTATGCCACCGATTTGGACTATAATAAATTGCTTGTTTCTCCCACTTGCATGCGTAATAAGGTTTTACAACATATCGAAAATGAAGTTTTAATGCATAATGAGCACCAAAACGGTCACATTATTTTAAAGTGTAACCAATTAGTGGATAAATTTATTATTAAAGCTCTCTATCAAGCCTCCATGGCAGGGGTAAAAATAGATCTTATTATCCGAGGTATTTGTTGTATTGTTCCGGGCTTAACTCAGCTTAGCAGTAATATCAGAGTTATTTCCATTGTGGGGCGCTTTTTAGAACACAGCAGGGTCTATTATTTCCACAACAACGGCGACCTAAAGGTGTTTATGGGCAGCGCCGACCTTATGCCAAGAAACCTTGACAGAAGGGTTGAAGTTTGCACACCTATTTTACACCCAAAGGCGCAAAAAGCCGTGGTTGAACATCTAAAACTGCAAATTGCCGACAATATGCAAGCTTGGACTCTGACAGAAAAAGGCAGTTACACTCGTGTTGTAGCAGACGAAGGCGCAGAACCTATTAATTCACAAGAATTAATGATGTCCGCATTTTTGGGATAAGTGGCGATGAAGAAAAAGAAGAAAGAGCATAAAAAGAAAAAAAATACCGCATTATCAACAAAAAATGATACTTGCAGTAGTCCACCCTCTTTGGAAAGCAAAGCGGGAATTTCTCCGAGTGCCGAGATTTTCACAAGCTCTGAAAGAGAAGTGGATTACTTCAGGCATATTATCGATCACGGTAGACGTGTAAGCTCCTATGCGCATACGTTTTTTCTGGCTTTTGAACCTTTACACAACTTATCGCATGCTTGGCTTCGCCGCTTAATGCTTGCCTCTAAATTTCACGATGTGGGCGCTATCGACGGAGAAAAGGCACATCATAAAAACAGTTATAAAAGAATAATGACCGATGAAAGCTTGCCCATAGCCCCTGAAGACAGGGAATATGTTGCACTTTTGGCTCGTTATCACAGAAAGGCTCTTCCCTCAAACAAGCATAAAGAATTTGCAAACCTTTCGGCAAAA
>CAYJHY010000265.1:0-3008 GCA_964369875.1 uncultured Mailhella sp. | reverse complement strand
TTCTTGTAAAAGGCTTTGACATTATTAAAGAGCAAAACAAAGAAAATTTATACACCCAAATCAACCTTATCAATAAAATTATAGAGATTATACAAAGTGAAACAGGAGAAGATGATTTTTCTTTACTCCATTTACCTTCTCAAGCAGAGCAACTTTTTGAAATCCAAGAACATCAAAACAGTATCTCGGCTATCAATACAAAATCTAAAAGTATCCGTCCAAGCACTTCATTGGCAACAAGTTCACTTTTTACCGGAGCAGTTCATGAGCCCAGTTTAAGTTCTGAGCTTAAAAAAGAAATTCTTACTTCCGACAGGATAGATATTCTGGTCTCTTTCATTAAATGGAGCGGATTACGCCTTATTATTGATGAACTTGAAACTTTTATCCATAACGGTGGTGAACTACGTGTTATTACAACCTCTTATATGGGAGCTACGGATTTAAAAGCAATTTATGAGCTCAATAAACTTGCCAATACCCAAGTAAAAATTTCTTATGATACCAAACGAACCAGACTTCACGCAAAGAGTTATATTTTTCACAGAAATTCAGGATTTTCCACTGCCTATATAGGCTCTTCCAATCTTTCTAATGTCGCGATATCAAGCGGATTGGAATGGAATATAAAAACAACGGTGAAAGACTCACCTGCCACCATGAAAAAAATCTTTGCCACTTTTGAATCTTACTGGAACTCTACAGAATTTGAAATCTTTGCAGAAGATCAAAAAACACGACTGGCGCAGGCTTTAAATGCTGAAAAATATAGTGCAGAAAATGATATAAATTCTTTCCATTTTGACATTCGTCCATACCCATACCAAGAAGAAATTCTGGATAAGCTTGAAGCAGACAGAAAAATCAGAGACCAGTATAAAAATTTAATTGTTGCGGCAACGGGTACAGGAAAAACAGTTATTTCAGCCTTTGACTATAAACGATTTTGCCAAAAAAACCCAAAAAGTCAAAATCGATTGCTCTTTATCGCTCACCGTGAAGAAATTCTTAAACAAAGTATCAGTTGTTTTAGAAATATTTTACGGGACCCTAATTTTGCCGATTTATTTGTCGGAAACAATCGCCCAAGCTCTTTCAATCACCTCTTTATGTCGGTACAAACCTTTAATGCACAAGATTTTCAAAACAAAACATCCTTTGACTTTTATGACTATATTATTATCGATGAATTTCATCACGTTGCCGCAAAAACCTATCAAAAAATCATACAGCATTACCAACCTAAAATTTTACTTGGTTTGACCGCTACCCCCGAACGAGCGGACGGACAAAGCACTTTGCCTTATTTTAATGATCATATCAGCGCAGAAATAAGACTTCCTGAAGCCATAGACAGAAAATTATTATGTCCTTTTCAATACTTTGGAGTTACCGACACCGTAGACTTACAAGATATCAAATGGAGTCGTGGCAGTTATGATAGAGCTGAACTTTCCAAGCTGTATTCTTAACAAAACCAACATTCAAGAAGCCGTGTAGACAATATTATCCAAGCGCTTTTAAAATACGTAACCGATATTGCAGAAGTGAAAGGACTTGGCTTTTGTGTTACCATAGAGCATGCCCACTTCATGGCAAATTCTTTCAATGCCCAAGGCATTCCCTCTGTTGCATTGACAGGCAACAGCTCCCCGGAAGAAAGAAACAGCGTGCAAAAAATGCTTATAAATGGGGAACTACGATTTATTTTTGTTGTCGATATTTATAATGAAGGTGTGGATATTCCACAAGTCAACACCGTTCTTTTCTTACGTCCAACCGAAAGTCTTACCATTTTTTTACAACAACTTGGGCGAGGCTTACGTCTTCATGAAAACAAAGAATGTCTTACTGTTTTAGATTTCATCGGACAGGCACACGCAAAATATAGTTTTGAAAATAAATTTACCGCTCTTTTATCCAATAGTCGAAAAAGTTTCCAAGAAGAACTTCAAAGCGGTTTTGGCGCCATCCCAAAAGGTTGTTCCATACAAATCGAAAAAATCGCCACTGAGTATATTTATAACAACATAAAAAATTCTATTCGTGGAAAAAATAGCATTATCAAAAAAATAAGTAGTTTTACCGAAGACAGTGGACAGCCTTTAACCTTACAAAATTTTACTCGTTTTCATAATGTCGACCCGCGTAAAATCTATGCAAGCAAAACTTCTTTTTCCAGACTTTGTGCCGAAGCAAATGCTATTCCAGATTTTAACGAAAATCTTGAAGACGTCATTACGAACGCTTTTTCTCGTCTCTGCTCTCTCAATTCACGTCGTCTTATAGATTTTATTCTTGAAGATTTTAACGATATAGAACAAGTACCGTTAACAGATTATATTACAAGAATACTCAATATTTTACAATTTACCATTTGGCAAAAGCCTTATTCCGAATGTGGCTTTTCTGACATCAGACAAGGTTTTAGCCAATTAAAGAACTCACCTGTTCTTTTTCGTGAATTAACAGAACTTTTAAAAATTTGCAAAGAACAAATCGATTTTGTAGATGAAAAAGTAGAGCTTGGCTTTGACTGCCCTCTTGATTTACATTGCGACTATACAAGAGACCAAATTTTAGTCGGCTTTGATTTTATGAAACCGAACACAGTACGAGAAGGAACGAAATACCTTGAAGATAAAAAATGTGATATTTTCTTTGTAACCCTCAATAAATCCGAAAAAGATTACTCGCCAAGCACCATGTACGACGATTATTCTATCAACGAAGAGCTTTTTCACTGGCAAAGCCAAAGCACAACCTCAGAACATTCCCCAACAGGCAAACGCTACATCAACCACAAAGAACATGCTTCAAATATTTTACTTTTTGTAAGAGAATTTAAAAAAGATGCGTATGGCTTGACTGCACCCTATACTTTTTTGGGAACAGCCGACTATGTCAATCATAAGGGCTCTAAACCGATGAGTATTACTTGGAAACTCAAAAAATCTATACCGGCCAAATTCCTTAAAAAAACCAATAAGCTTATGGTTGGTTAAGGT
>CAYJHY010000264.1:0-3014 GCA_964369875.1 uncultured Mailhella sp. | reverse complement strand
GTGTAAAGCATGGGAGCATTATCTTTTTCGCCTTCACCTATGATAACTTTGCCCATAATGTCAAGAGAGTTGAAAGATAAGCGCATGGCGTCGACTGCGGCGCCGTCGCCCCCTTCTTTATCTCCGAGACCAAGCCAACGAGCAGCGGAAAGGGCTGCTGATTCTGTGACACGTACGAGGTCAAAAGCTAAGTTTTTTTCAGGTGCTTGCATAATAAATCCTTTGATTGCCATAAAAGGCAGTTAAATTAATGAAGATACCTTAGCATAGGTGCATATAATACTCAAGTGAACAAGGGGAAAATATTTTTTTGCTTAAAGGAGATTTTTTGGGAGGGGAAAAACCTTTTTGGTTTGACAGCAAGATGATGCTTGGGGCTACACGGACGTAGCCCCGAAGCGTTATTTGTAAGGTCAAACAAAAGCGTGGTTTCCCTCTCCCAATATTAAAAATTACAAAAATAAATCAGGGTCGGTGGGGGACATGTCCCACTGGATTTTTCCGTATTCTTTTTTGCGTTTGCGGATAAGAACATAAAGGGCGCCTGCACCGCCGTCTTCTTCTTTGGCAGAGCAAAAAGCTAGGACAACACGTTTGAAGGGGTCTTTGGTGAACCATTCTTGAACTTTGGTGCGGAGTATGGGGGTTCCGTTAAAGGAATTTTTTCCTTTACCTGTAACCACAAGCACGGTGCGCAAACCTCTGTGATAGGAGTTTCTGAAAAAGGCTACGAGGTTGTTGTAGGACTGTTCGGCATTGAGACCGTGTAAGTCAATATGAGCCTCGGGGCTGTATTGGCGTGCTTGGAGTTTACCGAGGGTCATAAGATCAAGGCCGACGACGTGACCTTCGACGTATTGATCGGTATTATGCACTGCAAATTCGAGTTTTCCTGCAATAATATCTTGTAGGGGGTTACCCACTTCCACAGGAGCTAGGTTTGGCTTTGGTTTTTCGGGGACAATTTCTCTGCCTTTGCCTTGAAGATTTTTAACATCGGACATGGCATCAAAAAAGATACTGTCGTCATTTTCGTCACTAAGAACAATGTCTTCCATGGATTTACCTTGTGCTTTTGCTGATGCGGATGACAAGGGTGTTGAGGAGGCGGGAATTATTTCTTTTTCGGAATTGCTGCTTTGTGGCAAGAGCTGGGAAAGTTTTCCCATATCTTTGAATGTTTGTCCTTGTAAATCAGGATTTTTTGCCAGCAGACTTTGTTCTTTGGCTAAAAAAACATCTGCTAAACTGGCAAGGCCTTGATCTTGATTTTTATCGTCTGAAACGGTTCTGTAAGGGTCGCTGTCTTTATCCACAACTTTAAGAGCTTTGTTTTTCGTTTTGGCTTTGGGGGTGAATGTCTTTTTTTGATCGCTGTTGTCACTTTCCATTTGTTGCACACCCGACATATGATTTAGAAAGAAAGAAGCATCTTCTTCCTCTTCTGTTTGGGGATCGCTATTTTGTGAAGGTGATTTAGCTGAGACTTTAGGAGCTTTTATGATGTTTTTTACACTATATTTTTCATCCCTTGGTGCAAAATCTTTAATGTTGAGTTTTGCAAAAGGATTATTGGTGTCTGATTTCTGTTTGGCCATATTATAAACCTCAATTTCATTATTGTGAGCATAAAAAAGAGATTGTATTTAATTTCAGATATATTCTCAAGTAAAATTATGCTTACCAAAAACCTGCGATAGCGGTTTGACAGCTTGGGCATAATCCCTGTTTGAAATTGGGATTTATTTGGGTTTGATAGCCCGTGCGTGAAATGAGAAGTTCATGACAATGCGTGCATCTTGTTTCGTTTTTATTGAAAATATTGCCTATGTACACATGGTTCAAGCCTGCTTTTTTTCCAATTTCATAGGCTTGCAGAAGTGTTTTTGGGTCGGTGTGGGGGAGGTGTTTTAATTGACGCTCGGGGCGAAAAGCGGAGAGGTGCCAAGGAACATCTTGTCCGACTTCTTCTTTGATAAAATTTGCGATTTCTGCAAGTTCGCCCAAGTCATCATTGACAGTAGGGACGACAAGAGTCGTTACTTCAAGCCAAACAGAACTTTTTGCTAAAGTTTTTATGGTGTTGAGGACAGGTTTTAACCTTGCTTGGCAATACTTTTGATAGGTTGTGTCTTTGAAAGCTTTTAGGTCTATATTGGCGGCATCGATATGAGGAGTAAGCGTTTCAAGGCTTTTGGGGCTTTGAAAACCATTGCTGACAATCACGTTTTTTATAGAATGTGTATGGGCAAGCTTTGCGCTTTCTTGCATGAGTTCAAAAAAAACAGTCGGTTCATTGTAGGTATAGGCTATGCTTTTACAGTTGTGACGCAAGGCCGCATCCACAACAACTTTAGGGCTTACCAACTGTCCTTTTTGGGCTTGGATTTCATCTTTTGGGTGGGCAATGCTTGAATTTTGGCACCATGCACAGTTTAAATTGCACCCCATACTGCCAATGGAAAAAATCGGACTGTTCGGTAAAAAATGGTAAAGGGGCTTTTTTTCGATGGGATCGATATTATGCGAAATAATTTTATGCCCTACAAGGCTTATCAGCTCACCATCTTGATTTTTCCGTACACGGCATTTTCCTATGTTTTGCCCCTCTTCCGTACTGAGGGTACAGAAATGGGAGCATAATTCACATTGGATATTCTTACCTGTTTTATCTTGAGGCTTAGAAAATTCTGCTTTCATTTCTGTCTATCCCCAAAGAATCTGCTAAATATTAAAGTTTTTTTTGGAAAAGGGGAGGGTTTGCCCTGTATTTTATGGGTGGAAAAACGCTTTTTTGTTTGACCTTACAGATAACGCTTCGGGGCTACATCCGTGAAGCCCACTCGCTCTCGCTCACAAGAAACGTGGTTCTTGTTTCGCTCGCACTGCGTGGCTCTGCATATCCTATGCAGTTTGTGAACAAAAAATATCCTTGCTAAATATTAAAGTTTTTTTTGGAAAAGGGGTGGGTTTAGGAGGGGAAAAACGCTTTTTTGTTCACAAAAAAGGTTTTT
>CAYJHY010000263.1:0-3025 GCA_964369875.1 uncultured Mailhella sp. | reverse complement strand
ATTGCTTTTTCAGGAAAGGGGGAGTTTGAGGGGGAAAACCTTCCAGCTAATATTGAGCAAAGCGAACTTTAGCGTCATTACAAAGATGGCTCAAAAATAGGGTTTTCCCCCTCAAGAAATCACCTTCAAAACTATCTAACAATTATTCATAAAGAGCGTTGATTTCTTCGTCGATGGCTTTTACGGCGGAGGCTACATCGATGTTGCCACCCAAGATTTTATCTCTATAAGAAATAAGGATTTGTTCGGCGTTAAGGCCTTCGCTACCGGAGAAGCAATACCAAGGCACAGTGTCTTCGAGAACGGTGGCGGCTAAAGCTACGTTTTTGTGGAGTTTGCTGGCATCGACACCTTTTACGTGGGGGATATAGCCCACACCGCTTGTCCAAGTAACCATAGATTCGGCGGTAAGCATAAATTGAACAAATTCAAAAGCGGCTTGTTTTTTTGCTTGGTCTTCGCTGGTTACAGCCAAGAAGTTACCACCAACGGGAGCGGCACGTTTTTTTCCTTCCCAAGTGGGGCAGGACACAGCGAGAACGTCTTCACCTAAGGTGCCTGTAACAATCATGTTATCGGAAACAGGGGTGTAGAACATGGCGACTTCACCGTTCAAAAAGGCTTGTCTGCCTTCGTCGTAGATGGCGTGAAGGGCTGATTTATCTTCCAAAACCATGTCTGCGTAAAGTTGAATGGCTTCGATAGCTTCGGGAGAGTTGAGGGAAGATTTACCGTCGGTAATAAATTTACCGCCGTTACTTTCTACGATTTGTTGTAATTCCCAAAGGCTGTTCCACTCGGCGATATAAAGACCGAACTTACCTGTGTTATCAAGGATTTTCTTGGAAACTTCACGGATGCCTGTCCATGTTTGTATATCATCGATGGTTGCGCCTGCGGCTGCAAGGAGTTTAGGGTTAACATAAAGCATGGCGTTGGAAATGCCGTAGGGAAAACCGACAGATTTTCCTTCGGCATTGGTGGTGAGGTTGAAAATAGAATCAACAAAGGTGTCTTTAATATAGTTTGGATTGTTGGGAGCAAATTCTGCAACCAAAGCTTGAGGTTCGGTGTAATTGAAGTTGTTGGAAAAATATTCCATATATGGCCAACCGATTTGTACTACGTCAGGAATGTTTTTTGTGACTGCGGCGGCTTGCATTTCTTGCATAATGCCTATGTAGTTAGCAGGAACAAATTTGTCTTTTACAACGATGTGAGGATGGGTTTCATTGAATTTTTTGATGAGTTCGGTAACTTTAGGGCCACCAAAGGTTTCGGAATTCACATGCCAGTAATTGATTTCAATGGGGGCATCAGCTTTTGCTACGCTTTCGCTTGATGATTTTTCATCGTTACAAGCTGTAAGAGCGAGCATTAAAGTGAGGGATAAGCCTGTGGAAACAAACTTTTTCATAAAATTTGTAATCTTCATACCAATTTCCTTATTTGTTGTTTATGATTATAGAAAAAAGATCTTTCATATCGAGTTGTTCGATATTTTGAGAGCGTTTTTCTTTGTCTACTATGATTGCAAAACTGTGCATTCTGTCGCATAAAAGAGGGTCGTAACCATGAGTGGCTCCGCCCTTGTGTTTTTCTGCGTATTCCTTGGTGACAACACCTGCTTTAAAGGCGATTTGAAAGTCGGGCTTTCTGGGAAGGTCTTTTTCTTCTTCGAGAGGAAAAACTTTTTCGATACAGTCTTGTGCTTGTAAAAATTGTTCGATTTCAGATTTTCTGTTTTTATCCAAGGCGTATATTTGAAGGGCGCCTCCGTCGTTGGCGTAGTCCATTGCGCCTGTGAGATTTGCTTCTTGCATGGCTTTTTCAATGTCCCAGCCTCCGCAAATATCGATCATGCCGTGATCGGAGAAGATAAAGAGTTCCACATCTTCCCATTTTGTATGCGTTTTTAGGGAAGCAATCAGTCTTGCCACGAGGCTATCTACAAAACGCATGGCATATTTTGTTTCGGGAGCATGGCAACCGTAAACATGTTGGATGGAGTCGATAAATAGAAAATGTCCGAGAAGTACATCGGGCTTTTTATTTTCTATAAGGTATTCCATGATATTTTCAGTCAAATCGTCTTGCATGGTGCCAAGCTCTGTCATGTTTGACCATTTTGCGTATTCTTCCATGGGGAAGCCAGCTTGCTTGAGTTCCTCGTAGAAATCGGGGGTGCAGTGGGCGTCAAAATACGCTTGATCGTAAAACTCGGGGATATTGTAATCTATATTTTGGGCGCCTTGGGTAAGAGGAAAGCAAACGGAAGCGATTGTTTTGTTTTCGCTTTTCAACACATCGTACAAAGTAGGGACGCCAAGGGTGCTTTCTTTTTGCACTTCACCGTTCCAATAAGCGCTTTGTTTTTTGTTTTCATCAAGGAAGGTGTTTCCAAAAACTTTGTGCTCGTGCATGCCTTTTCCTGTCAAAAAAGTGGTGTGCATAGGCCATGTGACGCTTGGAAAATGAGTGATGAGCTTTTTACAGTAGATATTATTTTCGGCCAAAGCTTTTAGGGTGGGCATCAAACCAAAGTCTAAGTCGTGATAGCTTAGCCCGTCTATAGATAAAATTACTTTCATATTTCTGATTCCTTTCCAAGTTAATCCAAAATTTGCTCGAGTGATATTTTTCGATAACACTCGTTTTTTGCAATAGGATTTTTTTTGACAAAACAGACGAAAAATAGTCACCCGTTTGCATAAAAAAGGGTTTATAAAAATTCCAAAATATTGTCAAGTGATTTGGAATTAATTTATATAAAATTCCATAAATAATTTTATTGTTATGAAATTTTATAGTTTTTGATTGTTTTTAATCTATTGAATTTAAATAATATTTAATAATTTTTGTAAAATTTTATAAAATTTAATGCAAAATAACTCTTGATTTTTTGGAATTTTATTCCTATAATCACTCTTGTAATATGAATGTAACAAATGTATTTTTATTGTCACACAAGCGACAAAATCGACACGTTTTTGTAACATAAAATTCACAATTGAAGGATTGTAAA
>CAYJHY010000262.1:0-3039 GCA_964369875.1 uncultured Mailhella sp. | reverse complement strand
TTACCCATAAAAAAATAAATCTTTTTCGAGGAATGTATGCAAAAGGTTAAAAAAAGAAAAAGAATTGTTAAAATAGGCAAGTATAAAATAGGTGGCGATAATCCTGTAGTGGTGCAAAGTATGACCAACACCGACACAAAGGATGCCTTGGCAACGTTAAGGCAAATCGACGCCTTGGCCGAAAAAGGCTGTGAAATTGTACGCCTTGCGGTGCCAAACAGTGACGTCAAGTCATCCCTGTTTGAAATCAGCAAAAACAGCCCGTTACCCTTGGTGGCGGATATCCATTTTGATTATCGCCTTGCGCTTATGGCGCTTGATGCAGGCTTTAGCGCACTTCGCATAAACCCGGGGAATATTATCAAAAAAAATGCTGACGGTTCTTTTGATTCTACACCCATCGATATTTTGGCAAAGGCCATTAAAGAACATGATGTTTGTGTGCGCATAGGCGTGAACTCAGGCTCTGTCGAAAAAGATTTGTGGCAAAAGTACGGTGGCCCCACTCCTGAAGCCATGGTGGAGAGTGCTTTGCGCCATACCGCTTATTTGGAAGAGCGTGGAGTTTCTCAAATCAAGGTTTCCCTTAAATCCTCATCTGTTTTGCATACAGTGGCGGCTTATCGTCTGATGCACGAAAAAACCGATTATCCCTTACACTTAGGAGTAACCGAAGCGGGAACGTTGCTTCGTGGTGCCGTAAAATCCGCCATGGGCATCGGAAGCTTGCTAATTGATGGAATTGGGGATACAATACGGGTCTCTTTGACGGCAGATCCCGTAGAAGAAATTGATGTTGCTTACGATATTTTACGAGGAGCGGGTTGCCGTGATGTGGGGGTAGAGCTTATTTCTTGTCCTACCTGCGGGCGTACCGAAATCGGTTTGATAGATATGGTGAAGCAAGTGGAAGAGCACGTTAAAAATGTGCGTAAAAACATAAAAGTTGCGGTCATGGGTTGTGTCGTCAACGGCCCCGGAGAAGCTCGTGAGGCGGATATCGGCCTTGCCGGCGGTCGTGACAAAGGGGTGATTTTCAAGAAAGGGGAAATCATCAAAAGTGTGCAAGGGGAAAAACAACTGTTTGCAAGCTTTTTAGAAGAATTAGATAAATTAATATAACTTAAATAAAAACGAGGAAAGAGTATGCGTTGGAGTCGTTCCTATATTCCCACTTTAAAAGAAGCCCCCTCAGATGCTGAGGTAATCAGCCATAAACTTCTTTTGCGTGCGGGCATGATACGTAAATTGAGTTCAGGTATTTACAACTGGTTGCCCCTTGGGCTTCGTTCACTCAATAAGGCCGCGGACATTGTGCGTGCCGAAATGGATGATGCGGGCGCACAAGAAATTCTTATGCCTGCTGTACAGCCCGCCGATCTTTGGGTTGAGTCAGGACGTTGGGCAAAGTACGGAAAGGAATTGTTGCGCATTAAAGACCGTCACGAAAGAGATTATTGTCTCGGGCCCACTCACGAAGAAGTCGTGACAGATCTTATCCGCAATGAAGTGCGTTCCTATCGTCAATTGCCTCTCAATCTTTACCAAATCCAGTCCAAATTCAGAGACGAAATTCGTCCACGTTTTGGTCTTATGCGTGGCAGAGAATTCTTGATGAAAGACGGCTATTCCTTCGATATCAACGATGAAGGCGCTGACAAAAGCTATCTTTCCATGCGTGAAGCCTATATTAAAATTTTCCAAAATATGGCTTTGAACTTCCGCCCCGTTGAAGCGGATTCAGGCGCCATTGGGGGAAGTTTTTCTCACGAATTTATGGTGCTTGCCGACACAGGTGAAGACACCATCGCTTCTTGTTCCACTTGGCCTACGTGTGCTTTTGCAGCAAACGTTGAGCGTTGCACCATTTCCGCTCCTGCGCAAATGGAAGACAAAAGTTTTTGCACCGACAGTGAAAAGCAAATGGAAGATGTGCACACCCCAAATACCCACAGTGTTGAAGAAATTGCTAATTTCATGGGTGTGACCTCTAAAAACATCTTGAAGACCTTGCTCTTTATGGCAGACGGTGAACCCGTTATCGCTCTTCTTCGCGGAGACCGTGAACTGAATATGATTAAGCTCAAAAATCTCCTCAATGTAGACGAGCTTGAATTTGCAAATCCCGATCAAGTAATGTTCCACACCCGTGCGGCCGTTGGTTTTGCAGGCCCCGTCGGTTTGAACAAAGTTGAGCGTATCATCGCAGACTTTGAGCTTTATACTGAACTCGACTTGGTGGCAGGTGCCAATAAAACCGATACACACGTAAAACACCTCAATCTCCATCGTGACGCAAAAGTCACCGCTTGGGCAGACCTCAGAAACGCCGTGGAAGGCGACGCTTGCCCACGTTGCGGAGCCGCTCTTGAATTGAAAAAAGGTATCGAAGTCGGACATATTTTCAAACTCGGCACCAAATACAGCGAAGCCATGAAAGCGGTATATGTGGACGAGCAAGGCGAAGAGAACCCCATGATTATGGGTTGCTACGGTATCGGTGTTTCCCGTGTGGTAGCGGCGTGTATCGAGCAAAACAACGACGAGAACGGCATTGTTTTCCCTCCACCGCTTGCACCCTATCAAGTTATTCTTCTTAACCTCGATCCCAAGAACGAAAAAGTCACTTCCAAAGCCGATGAAGTATATGCCTACATCAAAAGCAAAGGTATCGATGTTCTTTACGACGACAGAGAAGAAAGACCGGGGATTAAATTCAAAGACGCCGATCTTATCGGTATTCCCCTACACATTGTCCTAGGCGGAAAAAGCCTCGATAAAGGCATTATGGAAACCAAAATCCGTAAGGTAAACACCAAAGGACAAATCAACGCCGACAACTACAAAGAAGAATTCGACAATCTTTATCAAGAAATGTTGGATTTGTGGAAGTAGTTTTGAGACTTTTTCGGGGGAGGGAGAACCTATTTTTTGAAGCACCTTGAAATGACGCTAAATTTCGCTTTGCTCAATATTAGCTGGGCGTTCTCCCTCCCCCGAACCCCCTCCCTCTCCACAAAAAACTTTAATAAAAAAAAG
>CAYJHY010000261.1:0-3070 GCA_964369875.1 uncultured Mailhella sp. | reverse complement strand
CTCACAAAAAGCGTGGTTTTTGTTTCGCTCACACTGCGTGGCTCTGCATATCCTATGCAGATGCAGATTTTGTGAACAAAAAAACGGAGGAAAGTTTTATAGCTTTCCTCCGTAAGTATATAACTCAAAGAATTATTTATTCTGAGCAGTTACAATCGAGACCGTAGCGTTTTGCGATGGTGCAAGCGGCTTTTCTGCCTGCGCCCATAGCGGAGATAACGGTAGCGGCACCGGTTACGATGTCACCGCCGGCAAAAACGTTAGGAACAGAGGTTTCGCCTGTTTCTTCGTTGGTTACGATGTAACCCCATTTATTGAGGCTCACTTCGGGAGTTGCTTCAATAAATATTGGGTTAGGTCTTGTGCCAAGAGCTACGATTGCAAGGTCGGTAGGCAATTCAAATTCAGAACCTTCCACTTTGCGAGGGGAGCGACGGCCTGAGGCGTCGGGCTCACCGAGTTCCATTTTGTGGAGAGTAACGGAGGTGAGGTGTCCGGTTTCGTTGCCGTTGAAGCTGATAGGAGCGGAAAGCTCAAGGAGTTTACATCCTTCTTCAAAAGCGTGTTCGATTTCTTCGTGACGAGCGGGCATTTCTGCTTGGCTTCTTCTGTAAACGATGGTTACAGATTCTGCACCCATTCTCATGGCGGTTCTGGCTGCGTCCATGGCTACGTTACCGGCACCGAAAACGGTTACATTTTTACCGTCGCAGTTAGGGGTGTCGTAAGCAGGGAAATCGTAGGAACGGCCGAGGTTTGCACGTGTAAGGTATTCGTTGGCGGAGAAAACACCGATAAGGCTTTCACCGGGGATACCGAGGAAGTAGGGAAGACCTGCGCCAACGCCGACGAAGATGGCTTTATAGCCTTCGGCAAAGAGGCTTTCCACGGTTACGGTGGTACCGCCTACGTAGTTGGTTTTGATGTCTACGTTTTGGGTTTTCAAGTTGTCAAGTTCTTTGGCAACGATGTCTTTTGGAAGACGGAAGTTAGGAATACCATAAATAAGAACGCCACCGGGTTCATGAAGTCCTTCGAAAATGGTGACTTTTGCACCACGAGCGGCAAGGTAACCTGCGCAAGTAAGGGAAGAAGGACCGGAACCGATACAAGCCACTTTAACTTCTGGGGAAGCGAGGGCAACGGCGCTTGGGAGAAGGTTGTTGCAAAGAGCTTGGTCGGCAACGTATCTTTCGAGGCGGCCAATAGCAACAGGCTCACCTTTCTTGCCGAGAATACAGCTGCCTTCGCACTGTTTTTCCTGAGGACAAACACGTCCGCAAACGGCGGGGAGGCTGTTTGTGCTGGTAAGGATATTGTAGGCTTCGCAAAGGTCGCCTTTGGCAACTTGTGCGATAAATTCAGGAATACGAACTTCTACAGGGCAACCTTGACGACAGAGTGGTTTTTTACATTGAATACAACGGCTGGCTTCAATTTTAGCCATTTCTTCTGTATAACCCAAAGCAACTTCTGAGAAGTTTTTTATTCTTTCTTGTGGGTCTTGACAGGGCATATCTTGACGAGGCATTTTTTCAGCTTTTTGACTCATATATTAACTCCTAAAATGGAATAAAGATTAATGGGCACCACATTGGCAGTTGTGTTTTTCCATGGAAGTTTGTTCGGCTCCACGGAAAGAAGCAAGGCGAGTTCTGAGTTCGTTAAAGTCTACTTTGTGGCCGTCAAATTCAGGGCCGTCAACACAGGTAAACTTCACTTCGCCACCAACGGTAACACGGCAAGCGCCACACATACCCATACCATCAACCATAAGAGAGTTTAAGCTCACTACGGTAGGTACGTCATAATCTTTTGTCATTTTAGCAACGGCTTCCATCATGGGAACGGGGCCGATGGCCACTACTTCTTTAATGGATTTGTCGTTATCGAGTTGTTCTTTGAGGGAATCGGTAACCATACCGGTAATCCCCATACTGCCATCGTTTGTAGAAACAAGAACTTCGTCACAGAAAAGAGAGAGTTCTTTATGAAAAAGAAGAAGATCTTCACTGCGTGCACCAATAACGGCAATAACGTAACTGCCTGCTTTGTGGTAACCTTTGGCTATGTGGTGCATAGCGGCAACACCTGTTCCGCCACCTACACAAATAACTTTGTTTTCTTTTCCACCCTCTTCAATATGTGTTGCTTTTCCGAGAGGTCCGCAAACATCGAGGATTTCGTCGCCTACGCCAAGCTCTTCAAGCATAGCGGTTGATTTACCGAGCACTAAGTAAACAATGGTGATAGTGCCATTTTCTTTATCAGTATCTGCGATAGTGAGGGGAAAACGTTCACCTTTTTCGTGAACTCTAAGCATAACAAAGTGCCCGGGTTTTGCCGTGGCAGCAATTTGAGGTGCATCCAAAACAAGCTTGCTTGTTTTTCCGGGGATCAATTTTTCTTTCTCAAGTATTTTTGTTGGCATTTGTCTCTCCTGCAACTTAAAAGACTTCTTTTTCAGTGGTAAAACTGCTTACCACTATAAACAGGAGCAACGTATCATATGCAATTATCTTTGTCACGAAAATTATTCAAACTTTTAGTAAAAATGTTAAATTTATATGTTTAGGCTAAGTTTTATGGGCATTTTAAGGTAATTATGAAAAATTTCACGAAGTTATTTGTGGTTTTTGGAGCAAGTAAATACTTGAGGTGTGCTATTAGATGACAGTGAAGTTTGGGGGAAGACTTTCGACCGACACTGAGTAAAGTGCTCTAAAAACAAAACCCCTAAGGATTGCTCCTTAGGGGAAATGGTTTCGTCTGTAGAAGGGCTGACTAAAGAGACTTAGTTAGCTTGTCGGCGAATGAAGGTTGGGATATCTGTATCTGAGCTGTAGCGGAACTCATCACTGCCGGGGTTATGGTTTTGTTGGTTGAAAAAGCTAGGGTGGTCATAGCTATCTGATGTAAAAGGTTTACGTTGGATGGGTTTTGTGTTTGATTGCATGGGAGCTACAGGTGCAACGGGTGTAGCTTGCACTTGTACTTCTTCTGCTTCAATTTCTTCTTGTGCCACTGTAAAGGGAATAGTCGCGCTTTTAGGGGCTGAAATAACAGGGGA
>CAYJHY010000260.1:0-3074 GCA_964369875.1 uncultured Mailhella sp. | reverse complement strand
AAAGCTTTTTTGAAAGGGCAACTTAGGTGATTTTCTAAAGTTGACTACCGTTTTGACGCATAATCTCTTGGATTGCTACGACATCAACATCACGGTAGGCTTGCTTATTTTTAAGGCTGAGGGCCGTGGAAACCGCCGCCGCATGGCCATATTCAAAACATTGTGCCGTCACCCTTGCGGAGGCTAAAGCCTCGTGTTCGGTGGAGAGGCAACGTCCCGCAACAACAAGATTATCAATATTTTTAGGAACAAGAGTAAGATAAGGAACTTCATAATAATCATTTTGCAGCCAGTGTAATTTAGAAACTTCACCTGCATGGAGTTCAATGGGCCAAGAAGAGCGGGCGATGGCGTCATCACATTTTCTGCAATTTGCTACGTCATCATTCATCAGGCGTTTTTCACCCACAATACTTCTGGTTTGGCGCACACCCACTTCAGGCGATACCTCAATAAACTGCGCCTTATCAAAACCGGGAACATTATCTTTAAAGAAGCGATAATATTCACGCGCGGCACGTCTGCCTTGAATTTCTGCAAAAGTTTTTTGTTCTGGGTAAAGCACATCTAATATTTCACCGTTTTGACCTGCAAGTTGAGTACAGTTCATCAGAAACACAGAGTCTAAAGGAGTGGGGAAAACCCAAATTCTGTTTCTTGGGGTGTTATAAGTGCCTTTGGTGAAAGCTTCGGTAAGTTTTTGAGTGAGATCTGCAGGGCAAATGGTATCTTGGCCGAAATAAGCATAAAACTTATTGGCATCTACATGGGAAAGGCGGAAAATGGTTGTGGGGTTTTGCACGGCACCGTCTTGCCCTCTGGTATATTCAAGGCCGAGACGAGATACAAGAACGGCGTCACCTGTTGCGTCAATAAAGTTTTTCGCGCGTATAATGGCGTGGCCTTTGGAAGATTCCACCTGTAAGGCTACAAGATTCTTTCCTGATTCATCGGTGAAGACATCAGAAATAAGGGTGTGGAAAAGGCAAGTAACGTTTGCCTCAGTGAGGAAATCGTCTGCCACTTCTTTCCAGATGGTGGGGTCAAAGGTTTGGACGTGGGTATTACCGTATATTTGAGGAGGAGTAAGTCCGTTATTTTTTTCTAAAGCTTGTTGAAACTCTTTGGCAAAACCAAAAACTACTTGCACAGCTTCTTTTTTGGCAATGTCTTCTTGAGTAAGATATAAGCCACATATGGTGCCTGAAAGACCTGCCACTGCGGCACCACCGCAAAAACCGTTTTTTTCGATAAGAATGGTTTTAAGGCCTTGTCTTGCGGCAACGGTTGCGGCCGCCACTCCGGCAGGTCCGCCGCCACAAACGGCCACATCATACTCTGGGATGGAATTTTCTGCTAAAAAGTCACCTTCTATTTGGACTTTAAAGGCTTCTGTGGTTTCACTCCATAAAATATCCATGTATACTCCTTGAGACTGATATATTAGATGAGGTGTGAATTTAGATAAAAAAATATATTTATTAATTTCATCAATATTATTTATAGTTAACTGATATGTCAGAAAAGGAAATATGTCAATAAAGTAAAACATTTTTTAATCTTATATTTAATTTTTGCATAAAGTTTAAAATTAAATAGTATTATATTTCTACATGATACAAAAATTAAATATAATTAAAATATATTTTTATTGGTGGTATATTATATTGACATATCAGTTGTCAGAGTTTAGTCTTGCTAAAAGTTTATATGGTGGAGAAATATGCAAAACTTATCGGAAATCGCACGTCAAGAAATAGAAAAAATGATTGTTTTCGGAGAATTACAGATTAATCAACTGTATTCCGAAAATAAGCTTGCCACCATGCTTAAGCTTGGCAGAACGCCTGTTCGTGAAGCTTTACAAAGTTTGGAACAATTTGGTATGGTCAAAATACATCAGCGCAAAGGTTTGGAATTTTTAGCAATTACACCTGAGCAACAACTACAACTGTTAGAAGTGCGTCGCTATATCGAGCCTGTCTGTATTAAGTTTGCCATATTACGGGGAACGTTAGAGCAAAAAAAGCAAATGCTTGAACTTTCAGAGCTTTTCAGCAAACATGCCGAAAGTGGGGACGAAGTTGAATTGTTGTATTGCCTCAGAAATATCCACTCGCTCCTTTGTGAAGCCACTCATAATCCCTATTTTCACACGGCGCTTAATCAAATTCAGTTTTTTTCAAGGCGTTTTTGGTTTGCCAACAAAAAAGCGGGTGATGATTTGAACGCCTCACAGCTCCATAAAAATATCTTGCGTGCTGTGGTCGTCGGGAATGAAAAGATGGCTGTCTATAATTCCAAACTCCTTATGGAACATCTGACCGAAGTTTGTCTTTTAAGTCTCGTGGACAAAAGCTAAACTTATTATTGATAGAAATTAAATACCTTAATCATTCGTCTTGTATGAGGAAAATATGCTTTTAATCAGTGCCTGTCTCGTTGGCGTAAAATGCCGTTATGATGGAAATTCAAACCTTGTGGAAGAACTCAAAAAACTGCACGACGAAGGAAATGCCATAGCTCTTTGCCCTGAGCTTCTCGGCGGACTCACCGTCACCAGAATCCCTTGCGAAATTCAAGCACAAGACACCGAGGAGCGAGTAATCAATGCCCACGGTGAAGATCTGACTTTAGCTTTCCAACTAGGAGCACAAAAATCCCTTGAATCAGCCCAAAAACACAACGTAAAAACGGCAATCCTAAAAGCAAAAAGTCCTTCCTGTGGCTGTGGGCAAATCTATGACGGAACGTTCACCAAAACCCTTATCAGTGGTGACGGCTTCACCGCAAGGCTTCTCAAGCAACACGGCATCCAAGTATTCACAGAAAAAAACTATATATTGTAAAAAGATGTAAGGATTTTTTTGGGGAAGGGAAAAACCTTTTTTGTGAACAAAAAAGCGTTTTTCCCCTCCCCAAACCCCACCCCTTTTCCAAAAAAAACTTTAATATTAAGTAGATTCTTTTTTGTTCACAAAATCTGCATAGGATATGCAGAGCCACGCAGTGCGAGCGCAACAAAAACCACGCTTTTTGTAAGCGAGAGCGAGTGGGCTACAGGACGTAGCCCC
>CAYJHY010000259.1:0-3080 GCA_964369875.1 uncultured Mailhella sp. | reverse complement strand
GTAGGAAGGATCCTTTTTGTATCCATGATTTGAGTTCTTCGGCAACTTCCAAGGAAATCACATGGGAAGTTAGTGGATGTGTGGTGACTTTTTTCCCGTCCACTTCGATGCTTCCGCTTCTGAGCTCTTCGTAGGTCACGTGTTTGAGAATACGAGGGTTCATGTTTTGGTAATCTTCTGCGTAATCTTTTACGGGAAGATCGATTTCGCTGTCACTGATGCCTGTGAACGCGGCGATTTCTTCGTTAAGAATTGGGATTGGGATACCGACGCCTACGGAGAGGGTCACACCGTAGCCATAGTAGGAGTTTCCGCGCACATAGCGGGGATTCATGCCCTTCATATCACCTTTGAGCATAAGCGTGCCTGAGGGGGTCAGAGGGATGCCTTTTGCGTTACGCTTTGGCTCAACCACATGTTGTGTTCCGTTACCGAGGACATAACCAACGCCGCCACCGAGGAAAATTCTTGTTCCGAGGCCGATGGTTTTCAAATAAGGATCGTTAAACAAGGGAGAAAGCTCACCTGCGGTCGCGTAATTACAGTTTTGCATACGCGGCTTTAATGGCCCCATATAGGTGTATTTTGTTGTTTCGGAACAGTTAACCGCAACATTGTAGTTTTGGTAACAGTTTCTGGGGTTGAACATCTGGGCAAATTTCAAATCTGCCAAGGTAATTTCACGCTCGAGGCTCTCGCGCGGATAACAGTCTGTTACGTAGGATTCACAACGAAGACGAACTTTTTTACCAAGAAGCAAATCTTCCATAACGTGCGCGCCACCGTAGGCAAATTCACCGGGATATACTTTATTGAGAGGATCGCCTTCTGTCATTTCGGTTGCACCGAGGTAACCGTCAACGGCGGCGATACCACCATAACAGGGAACATCATTCAACCAAATTTTAGAAGCGCGCAAAGTTGGAGCTTCCATTTGTCCAAAGTTGAAAAGCATACCGGAAGAACACATGGGGGAGAAGGTACCCGTTGTTACAACGTCTACTTCTTTAGCGGCCTCTGCGGCGCCTTTTTCTTTAACCATTTTGGTCATTTCCGCGGCTGTCAAAACAACGGCTTGACCACTTTTAATTTTTGCATTTATCTCTGCAATGGTTTTTTGGGTACTCATATTTGCTCCTTGTTGAGGAATAGTTCATTATATTTACTTAGATTTACTGGTCGCTTTCAACCTTACCCGCTCTCAGCTTCCTGTGAACGTTGCTACGCTCAAGACCAATCAGCTCCGCAAGCTTGGTGACATTGCCTCCCGCCTCTTCCAGTTTGTGTTGTAAGTAGAAGCTTTCAAAGGCATTTTTAGCGTTTTTATAATCCATTTGTAAGGTGAATTCTAAAAAATTATTAAAATCCACTTTATTTGTGCCATCAGTCTGACCGCCCGCCATTTCAAGAGGGGGAAAGGCTGTAGCAGAAATTTTTTCAAAATCTACAATATTTTCAACATCTTCTAACATTTCATGTGGTAAAAGATGGTAATCTACAATTTTTCCGCTGTAAAGGATAGTTAATCGTTCCAACAGGTGTAACAGCTCACGAATATTACCCGGCCAAGACCATGCGGTCAGAACCTGCATGGCCGCATCCGAAAACGCAGGAACGGGCATGGAATATTTTCTTTCCACCTGTTTTGAAAGATTATTGATAAGTGCGGGAATATCTTCTTTGCGCTCCCTAAGGGGAGGAACATGTAAAGGAAACACTCGCAATCTGTAATAAAGATCTTGACGGAATTCCCCTTTGTCAATGGCTTCTACCAAGTCTTTATTGGTTGCCGCCACCACACGCACATCAACCTCTATTGTCTTTGTGCCACCGACCCTTTCAAAGCGTTGTTCTTGTAAAATTCTCAAGATTTTTGCTTGTGTTTTCAGGCTCATATCCGCTATCTCGTCGAGAAATAGCGTTCCACCGTTGGCCAGTTCAAACTTTCCGACCTTGGCTGTATCGGCACCTGTGAAGGCTCCTTTTTCGTGTCCAAAAAGTTCACTTTCAATAAGTTCTTCGGGGATTGCCGCACAGTTTACCGCTACAAAAGGCGCTTTACTCAATTTACTGTTCAGATGTAAAGTTCTGGCGGTTAATTCTTTGCCAGTTCCATTTTCACCTGTAATAAGAACCCATGCGTTTGTTGGGGCAACCTGTTGTAATTCAGAATAAAATTTTTGCATAATGGCGGAATTTGCCACCATTTCAAAATCACCCTCAAGACTGACCGCTTGACGCAACATACTGTTTTCTTTACGTAAGCCTTTAATTTCTAAGGCATGACGCACAAGCACCAAGATTTTTTCTAAGCTGAGGGGTTTTTCCACAAAATCATGCGCGCCAAAATGTAAGGCTTGTACGGCAGTTTCGATGGTGCCATGCCCTGAAATCATAATAATCGGCAAATCACTATGTGCTTCTTTTAATTTTTGCAGAGCTTCAAGGCCGTCCATTTTAGGCAACCAAATATCTAAAAACACCAAATCGGGACATTGATTTTTAACAATGACAAGAGCCTCTTCGGCAGAGGAGGCTTCCGTCACTTCGTAGCCCTCATCTTCCAAGATTCCACGTAAAGAAAAGCGTATGCCCTCTTCATCATCTACAATTAATATATGCTCTGCCATCGTTTTTTGGTTTTGTTTTATTTTATGGGGAAAATGATTTCCCCCAACCCCCCTCATCTATTTTCTTTCTACTTGCTTTGCAAGTAAAAAGAAAATTTACGGGGTTTCCAAAGGGAATTATTTCCCTTGGTGGGGAGTTTGAGGGGTAAAACCCCTCAAATTAGATCCATGTATCCCCTTCCCCAAAAAACTTTAATCTTTGAGGAATGAGAGTTAACTTTAGGTTTTTTGTTAGGCAATCTTTTTATTACATACCCAAATATGCTTTACGCACATCATCATTTTTCAAGAGGCTGTCGGCACTATCTTCCATAGTGATTCGGCAGTTTTCCATAACGTAGGCACGGTGGGCGATTTTAAGCGCTTGGTTGGCGTTTTGTTCCACCAAAAACACAGTAGTGCCGTCTTGATTGATTTTTTGGATAATATTGAAGATTTGCTTAATGATAA
>CAYJHY010000258.1:0-3081 GCA_964369875.1 uncultured Mailhella sp. | reverse complement strand
TGCACCAATGTGTTGAGACCAACAACCATAATGCTACCAAAAAGCAAAATCATAATCCCACCCATTACAGGCATGGGGATAGAGTGTAAGACTGCCCCAATTTTTCCGATGAAAGACAGAGCAATGGCACAAATAGCCGCCCATGTCATAATAGCAGGGTTAAAGCTCTTGGTAAGCGCCACAGCGCCGGTTACTTCAGAATAGGTTGTGTTTGGAGGTCCACCAAAGAAGGCAGCGGCAATAGTCGCCACACCGTCTCCGAGAATGGTTCTGGAAACACCCGGTTTTTCGAGGTAATTTTTGTTGGTTACAGAACTGATAGCAAGCATGTCACCAAAGTGTTCGATAGCAGGAGCTAAGGTCACAGGGATAAAAAAGAGAATTGCAGCGAGTTCAAAACTAGGAGCGGTAAAATCGGGAATAGCAAACCAAGGAGCAGCGCTAATTTTATCAAAGCTGAGAAAACTAGTTCCATACATAGTGTCAATACCAAAAGCAGTGGCTGAACCCACCAATATCCCCATAAGAATGGGAAGGAGTTGAATAATGCCACGCCCCAAAATGGAGACGAGAATGGTCGTAGCAAGAGCTGTCATGGAAATAATAAGGGAATATGTTTCATCAAGTGGCGTAGCCCCTGCCGCACCCATAGCCATTTTTACACCGAGAGGAGCAAGGATAAGACCGATAACGGCAATTACAGATCCGGTCACCACAGGAGGAAGCAATTTCAAAATAAACTCAATTCCACGCATTTTAATGATTCCGCTAAAAATCATATAGACAACACCCGCTCCCACAAGTCCGCCCAAAGTTGCGGGTAGTCCCCATTCTGCTATACTAAATTGGATAGGAGCGATAAAAGCGAAGGAAGAAGCTAAAAATATAGGCACGCTTCCTCGTGTAATAATTTGAAATAATAATGTGCCGATACCTGCGGTAAATAAAGCAACGTTAGCGTTTAAACCTGTTAAAAGCGGAACCAAAACCAAAGCGCCAAAGGCGACCAAAAGCATTTGTGCGCCAACAGCAATGTCTTTGGCTCGTAGATTGTAATCTGTGGAAAGATTATTAGTCATTTAATGCACTCCTCGTACATATGGTTAAAACTGAAAAGGCCGGAGTTTAAAGAGAAAGCCTTACAAAAATAAATTGTTGCAATTCTCAATGGTTTATTTTGTGCCAAAAAGACGGTCGCCCGCATCACCAAGACCGGGTAAAATATAACCGTTCTCATTGAGGCATTTATCAACGCTTGCAGTGAAAATCTCGACATCAGGATGTGCGTCTAAAACTTTTTTGACACCCTCAGGAGCACAAACAAGATTTAAACTGTAAATTTTCTTCACATTGTGGCGCTTCAACAAATCAATGGTCGCAATGAGAGAACCGCCCGTCGCAAGCATGGGATCCAAGATGATGGCAATTCTGCTGTCAATGTCAGTGGCAAGCTTAACATAATACTCAACAGGCTCTAAAGTTTCTTCATTACGATAGAGACCGACCACACTGATTTTACAGCCCGGAATCATGTCAAGTGCGCCATCCATAAGCCCAAGTCCTGCTCGTAAAATTGGCACGATGGTTGCCATTTTGCCGGGAATATAATCTACTTCCACAGGGCCCGCCCAGCTCATTTCGGTTTTTTGTTCCACAGGGAAATCTTTGGTTACTTCATACATGATTAACCTAGTGATTTCTTTAGTGATATTTCTAAACTCTGCGGTAGAAGTATCTGCTCTGCGAAGTAAACCAAGCTTATGACGCACCAAGGGGTGGTCTATAATATGTATTGCCATATTATTCTCCTTTTTTAGATATTTTTAAAGGGAAAAAACTAAAAAGCTTTTCCCCTAAACTTCTTTTAAAATTACTGAAACTAAACCAAGCCATGCTTCCCAATTAGATTATTTGAGAAATATAGCCCAAATCTCTATAACATGATAATTATATACAAAAAGTAGTGGTACGGTCAAGTAAAGTACTGTATAAAATCTATATTCTCAGTAAAATGATGCCACAAATAAGCAACCCCATTCCTAAGAATGCGGTTGGTCGCATGCGTTGTTTTAAAACAATCCAACCTAAGGTCGAGGTTCCCAAAATACCAAAACAACCCCACAAAGCATAGGCTACCGCAAGATCTAATTCTTTTACAGCTATGGAAAGCAACCAAAAAGCTAAGGCAACCAAGCCTAAAGCCAAAAAGCCAATGGGCTTTTTCTTAAATCCCTCTGACTTGGCCAATAAAATATTAGCAATAATATCAAGTAGGGCTGAGCACAGAACCAAGATCACTGAAAAAGAGAAAAATTCAAAAAATGCTGTCATGACAAGACCTCTTATTCTTAGTGATTATCAGTTCCATGGTGAACCAAAAACCCACCAAGCAACACACACAACAAACCAAGGCACGTTTTTATTGTCAACACTTCATGCAAAACAAAAAAGGAAAACGAGACAATAAGCACGAGACCAATGGCATCCCATAACGCAAATGCAACCCCTATCGGAATTGCAAGGCTTGCTTTGGCCAAACAAAAATAAGAACAAGCAAGAAGGCACCACATTATGACCAAGCCAAGCTCAGAGCCAAAGGCAAAATTCCAACCATGTGAAACTTTCATTACAGACGTTCCCAAAACTTCGCATAAAATAGAAGCAAGTAAAAAAAGCCAATGATAAATTTTTATAACTTTAGGCATTCTTAGCTTGTATCCTTTTTAAAATTTCATAGCTCTGAACAGAATAATTGCTCTGTTCAAAAGTAAAATCGTCTACATTAAGATTATTTTTTTTATAATCCATGATTTCTTCCAAAATAATTAAAGCCTGCTCAATATGTTCAACCCAAACTGTACCTGCTCCGTGAAGCATAAGTCCGGGCGCTTCAAGAGGGCCTCTGATTCCCAAAATAGGAATATTATTTCCATAGGCCATGCCTACTTCAATGCCTGCATCTTGTCCCGATGTTCCAAGATAAATTAAAAAGTCCGCTACCCTGCAAGCTTCCGCACAAAAGGAAAACACTTCTCCCCCATGGTCTGTGTCCATCCACTCACGTCTTTGAGCAGAATTCAA
>CAYJHY010000257.1:0-3088 GCA_964369875.1 uncultured Mailhella sp. | reverse complement strand
TTTTATTCCTATTCCGGTGAGGCTCTTGACAGAAAAATTCCTTTACTGCGTTCTATCGATGCTCTTTCAGACAGTGTTGTTCGTGTGCTTCGTCTTCTCGGTAATGAAAGCGCAAAATTTGCTCGTCCTATGGTTGGTGCAGAACAAGAATATTTCTTGATTGACAGTCGCCTCGCCGCTCTTCGCCCTGACCTTATTCATACAGGCCGTACTTTGCTTGGAGCTCCAAGTTCCAAAGGGCAAGAAATGGAAGACCATTATTTTGGCTCTATTCCAAAACGTGTGATGAATTTCATGCAAGATTTGGAAGTTCGTCTCTTTGCACTCGGTATCCCTGCACACACCAGACATAATGAAGTTGCTCCCGGTCAATTTGAATTGGCTCCTCTTTATGAAGATGCCAATATCGCCACCGACCACAATATGCTTATTATGAATATCTTACGTTCAACCGCGGAAGATCACGGTTTTGTGTGCCTTTTACACGAAAAACCTTTTGCAGGTGTCAATGGAAGCGGTAAACATAATAACTGGTCAATTTGTGACTCAGACGGAAACAATCTCTTCGAACCGGGTGAAACCCCCTTTGAAAACGCTCAGTTCTTGGTCTTTTTGGCTGGTGTTCTAAAAGCTGTTCACAAATACGCCGACACTCTCCGCCTCGGAACTCTTGGGGCTGGAAATGACCACCGCTTGGGTGCCAACGAAGCACCACCGGCTATTTTTTCTGTCTACCTTGGTGAGCTCCTCACGAAAGTATTAAATACTATTATTGCCGGAGAAGACAGCTTGTCAAATAATCATAAAGGGATAGAAAT
Source organism: uncultured Mailhella sp. (assembly GCA_964369875.1). GTDB lineage: Bacteria > Desulfobacterota > Desulfovibrionia > Desulfovibrionales > Desulfovibrionaceae > Taurinivorans. The sequence continues at coordinate 2,270 of CAYJHY010000257.1, read as the reverse complement.
CGGTGTTTCTGCATTGCCAACCCTACCCAAAGATTATTCCGACAGAAACAGAACAAGTCCCTTTGCTTTTACAGGTAATAAATTTGAATTCCGTGCCGTCGGTTCTTCTCAGTCTGTTTCTCCTGTAAACGTAGCATTGAATGCCTCTATGGCATGCGCCCTTGCTGAAATTGCCGATGAACTTGAAGCTTCCCTCAACAGCGGAAAAAGCATTACCGATGCACTCCAAGAATTCTTACCAAAATCTTTCAAAGAACATATGCCTGTTGTTTTCAACGGTAACGGTTATTCCATCGAATGGAAGCAAGAAGCCCAAGAAAGAGGTCTGTTAGACTTACCTGACACCGTTTCTGCTCTTAATCGCTATCATCTCGACGAAGTAAAAGAAGTGTTCAAACGCACCAATATTTTGAACGAAAGAGAAATTTTGGCTCGTCAAGAAATCCTCTTTGAAACCTATATCAAAACCATCAGTATTGAAGCTACCGTGATGCTCGCCATGCTCAAAGAACGCATTTTGCCTGTAGTGCAACGAGCACAAACCCAGTTGGCAAACATGGTGGTCAGCACAAAAGCAGTGCTTGGCGATGCCAAAGAAGAATTGGCTCAATTTGAAAGCTTACGCTCAGATCATATCAATCTATGTCAAAATATAGAAAGTTTGGAAAAGTGTTTGGCCGAACTTGCAAACATTGACTCTATTGAAAAACAAGCGGCTTATGCACTGGAAAGTATAGTTCCTTTTATGAACGCTTGTCGCTCTTATGCAGATGCCCTCGAACTTGTTATCGATGACAGCGAATGGCCTCTTCCAAAATACGCAGAACTTCTTTGGGTTCATTAAGATTGAATGGTTTAGGGGCTAGGGGTGTTTTGTTGGGAGAGGGAAACCTATCCCTTTTCCAACAAAAATTATAGTTATAAACTACTTGCTTAATTATCTTTCATTATAGTATAATTAGAATAATTCAAATCATTAATACGTTTTTAGAAAAACATAAGCCCCCTATTAAAGTTTTTTGAAAGGGGGGTGCGGGGGGAAAGACTTTTGTTCACAAAAGTTTGCCCCCCGCAAAAACAAAAAAAATAAAATCCCAAAAAGGTATAAATTCTATGTTAAAATCTTTAGAAAATGGTCTTTATGATGCCTTTGAAGAGCATGACGCGTGCGGTGTTGGTTTTGTTGCAACTTTAGACAATAAACCCAGCCGTAAAATTATTGAATATGCTTTGACGGCTATGGGTCACCTTACACACAGAGGTGGTCGCGAAGAAGATGAAAAAATGTCTGATGGCTCAGGCATACTTATGCCTATTTCTAAAGATTTTTTTGGGAAGATTTTTCCACAAATTCTAGATAAGAATAAAGCTTGGGGTCTTGGATTTTTCTTTATGCCCTATGATGCTTTTATGCAAGAAAATCTTATGGATCTTATTGAGAAAATAGCGGAACAGCAATGTTTTATGATTGCTGCTTGCCGTGATGTTCCTACGGACATCAACGTGCTTTCCCGTAAGGTTCTTGCAACTTTGCCCGAGTTCAGACAAATCCTTTTTATCTCTACAAAAGAAAACTGTGCAAGCCTCGACATTGAGAAGGAATTGTGCGTCCTGCGTAAACAAATCGAATTTGCCGCCATGGATTTCTTAGAAAAAAACAATATAGATTTGAGCTTGTTCCACGTTTCTTCTTTGTCCTCCAAAAGCATTGTGTATAAAGGAATTTTACCCGGTAAAAACTTGGGCAGTTTTTATTCAGACTTTAAAAATGATGATTTTAAAGTCAGTTTTGCTATTTTCCATGAACGTTTCAGCACCAACACCAAACCAAGCTGGCATTTGACCCAACCTTTCAGACACATTGCCCATAACGGTGAAATCAATACGGTGCGTTGCAATAAAACTCAAATGCGTATCCGTGAAAACGCGTTGAAATCTGAATTTCTCGGTGATGATTTAGATTTGCTTCTTCCCTGTGTGCATCGTTCCACCAGCGACTCAGGCTCTTTTGACAACGTTTTTGAACTGTTGACCACAGGTGGCTACAGCACAGAAGACGCCATTTTAACCATGATTCCCGAACCTGTGTTTGACTTATCTGTCAACGACCCAAGAAACGCCTTTTATATGTATCGCATGCCCCTTATGGAAGCTTGGGACGGCCCAACCACCATGGTGTATACAGACGGAGAAAGCAAACTTGGCGCCAGCCTTGACAGAAACGGCTTGCGTCCTTGTCGTTACTCCATTGTTAATGATAATATTGTTAT
>CAYJHY010000256.1:0-3089 GCA_964369875.1 uncultured Mailhella sp. | reverse complement strand
TGAGATCTTTTTTGAGCTCGTCTGTCCAGTCCACGTTTTGTACAAGGGCAACATAGGCGTAGATGGCTTCCCCTTTGATTGCGTGGGGCATGGGAACAACGGCGGCTTCACCGACGGTTTTATGGGCAACAAGTACGGACTCGATTTCGGCGGTACTGAGACGGTGGCCTGAAACGTTGATACTGTCGTCCATTCTGCCTAAAATAAAGTAGTTGCCGTCTTTATCTCTTCTTGCACCGTCACCTGACCAGAAAAGGCCGGGGAACTGTGTGAAGTAGGAGTTGAATTTTTCACGGTTTTTATAAACGTCGATCATAAGTCCGGGCCATGGGCTCTTAATGCAAAGGTGTCCACCTTCTGCGCCTACGTCCTCGGGGGTAAGTTCGCTGTTATTGCTTGCGGCTTTAAGCTCTGCACGAATACCGGGGAGAGGGCCACACACGGAACCGGGGCGTAAGGTGCTTGCATACGGCAAGGGTGAAAGCATTACACCGCCTGCCTCTGTTTGCCACCATGTGTCTACGATAGGAAGTTCTCCGCGACCGATTTTATTGTGATACCATACCCAAGCTTCGGGGTTCATGGGCTCGCCCACAGAACCGAGAATACGCAAGGAGTTTACTTCGTGGTGTTCTGTCCATTCGTCACCGTGACGCATAAGAGAACGGACAACCGTCGGCGCTGTATAAAGAACGTTAATACGGAATTTTTCTACAATTTTCCAGAAGCGGTCGGGCTTTGGCCAAGTGGGGGTGCCTTCAAACATAATGGTTGTGGCACCGAGGGCAAGAGGCCCGTAAACAAGATAGGTATGACCGGTAATCCAGCCGCAGTCGGCAGTACACCAGTAAACATCATCGTCTTTAATGTCGAACACCCATTGGGTTGTGTGGGCGGCATAGGTGAGATAGCCCCCTGTGGAGTGAACAACACCTGTGGGTTTGCCGGTACTTCCCGAAGTATGTAAAATAAAGAGTGGGTCGTTGGCGTCCATAGATTCACAAGGGAAATCGCCGTCGAGGCTAAGATCATTCAGCATGTCTTCCCACCAAATGTCACGGCCTTCCACCATAGGAACATCTTGGTTGCCACGGTTTACAACAATAACTTTGTCAACACTGGGGCATTTTCCAAGAACTCTGTCTAAGTTTGCTTTAAGGGGCTTTGCTTCGCCTTGGCGCATGACGCAGTCGGCGGTGATAACTATTTTTGCTCCGCAGTCATAGATACGGCCTTCGATACCGCCGTCTGCATAACCGGTAAAAATCGCAGTATGGATGGCACCGATACGAGCACACGCAAGCATGGAAATAACAAGCTCAGGCACCATGGGCAAATAAATGGCGACTCTGTCACCTTTTCTTACTCCAAGGGCATGAAGCGCAGAAGCCAAACGACAAATATTGGTATAAAGCATTTGATATGTATAAGCTTTTACTTCAAATTCGCGTTCGCCTTGCCAGATAAGGGCTGCTTTGTTACGTCTTTCTGTAATAATGTGTCTGTCAACACAGTTGTAGGCGGCGTTTAAGCGTCCGCCCTCGAACCAAGAAACTCGAGGTTCTGAAAAATCACAGTTATTAACTTTATCCCAAGGTTTATACCAGTGCAAAAGTTCTTTTGCGCGCTTGGCCCAAAAAGCATCGGGGTCAAGGACGGCTTCTCTTCTTAAGCCCTCTAGTTGTTCTTTTCGTACTTCCGCTGTTTCCTGTCCGTGCTTTGGTGGAAGATAGGAACGCTCTTCCTCTAAAAGGTTTTGAAAGTTTGCACTGCTCATAAAAGACCCCCTATTAAAATAATTACTGTAACAAAAAAGTTTGGTGAAACTTTTTTGTTATAATGGGTAAAAAAAGGTTATGTGTCAATCACCTGAGGGCTTGTGCAAAAAAGGACAACTGTTTTTTTAAGTATAATAAATTATGATATGAATTACTAAAAATGATGTAAAATTATAAAATTGAAATTTAATTTTATTTGAAAAAATTTTTGCAAAACTATAAATTTTAGAAAATAAAGTAAGTTTTTCTGTTGAAATCGAGAAGAAATGAATGCATTAGCCTTTATTATTATTTCAGGTCATCTTTTATAGGAAATTCTTTAGAAATGGAAAGTTCTAGTTTTTTGATTGTTAAAAAAATCACAATCAAAGGTATCAGTAATAGGTGTTGCAGAAAAAATTAAATCTAACATCTTCAAATAATGTATATTTTGAAATCAACACATAAGTTACAAAAATATTTTTTTAAAAATAGTTATATATTTAAAAATGATGTTTTTGATTTTTTCTAAAATCTTGGCATGGATTTGTAACTATTTGTATTTATTTGATAAAAATAAAAAGAATATTGATTTTAAAAACCTGTCAAGCCCCTTATAAACTATACTCTCCCTATCACCAGCCTATCATATGCATACATCTTTTTGATCCTAGAAAAAAAGCCGTGATACAACTTTTTTATCGCAAGAACAACAAGAACTGTGATGTGTTGTGTGAGACCTTTGCAAAATTCATTTTGTGAGGGCTTTTAGAGCGTTTGCAACGTAAATGCGACTAGAAATCAAGAACAGGTAAAACCACCCTTTCGTTGTTAACTGATTGATTTTTGTGCCTTTCTCTACATGATGTTTATTTTGTTACGAAATCTGAATTTTGAAAAAATCAGAATTTATAACTAGGTTTGTGATTATGTAGAGCTCTTATATTAAGTTGAGGAGTGAAAACGTGATGAGTATACCAAGCCAAGTTCTTTTGGAAGAAATAAGACAACAAGGTTTTTCCCCAAGACCGTATCGTAATTTTTGGGGTGAAGTGTGTATTGGTTATGGGCATAGGCTGATGGAGAGTCCCGATATTTTAGAAGGCTTTGACGAAGATTTATGTAAAGCTGTGAAACTTTATCATGGTTACGGGCTTTTTGAGGTGCGTATAGATGATAACCCAACAAATGTTTATGATCAAAATCGTGGTAGTCAAACAGAATTCGGCGGTTTATCCAATACTCCAAATTGTGTCGATGAGCAAAATGTTTACTGCATAGACTATCAAAAAAAACTCGAAGAAAAAGTGCTTGCTTCGGATTTTTGCCTAA
>CAYJHY010000255.1:0-3090 GCA_964369875.1 uncultured Mailhella sp. | reverse complement strand
CAGTGCGAGCGAAACAAAAACCACGCTTTTTGTGAGCGAGAGCGAGTGGGCTACAGGACGTAGCCCCGAGCGTCATCTGTAAAGTCAAACAAAAAAGCGTTTTTCCGCCCAACAGGTATTGGGCAACCCCTCCCCCTCTCCACAAAAAAACTTTAATAATGAGACAATAAATCTTAGAAAAATTTTTCCCTCAAACTCAAATTTTTTACAAAGTGCTATAAAGGACGACCACAAGAATAGGTCGTCATTTTTTTTGCTCTGGGTCTTATAAATTTGTAATTTGGTACAGTTTTTGCTTGGCAACATTGTTAGAGTAGTAGAATAGTAGTTTTAAACGAAATATTGTGTATTAATTTCACAAACCATCTTGGAATGTGTAAAAATTACACACTCCAAGATGGACTAACACTTGTGTTGTGTCCGGAAAAAATTATTTCAGTAGGGCGATAAGGGAAGAAAATGTCGGTTCAAACATGTTTTAAACGCTTTGAGTTAAAATATAAGCTCACATTGGCGCAGTATGATGCGTTATCCGAGTATATGGCAACGTACATGAAGCTTGATAAATACCGTAGGCATAAAATTTCAAACATTTATTTTGATACGGAAGATTACCGTATCATAAGACATTCTTTAGAGAAACCAAAATATAAAGAAAAATTGAGAATACGCATTTACGGTGAACCGCAAAGTAAAGAGCAAGCCTTTATTGAGCTAAAAAAGAAATTTGACGGAGTGGTTTATAAAAGAAGAATGACGGTGCCACAAGACACAGCCCTCAGTTATTTTGATAATAATTTTACGCAAGAAGATAATGATTTCACGCAAATTCAAAAGGAAATAAATTATTTTGCAAAAAGCTATGATAATTTGCAAGCAAAAGTCTATCTGGCCTATGAAAGAGAAGCGTATTTTGGTCTTGAGGATGAAAACTTCAGAATGACCTTTGATTTTAAAATTAAAATGCGAAACACCAACGTTTCTTTTGATGAAAGCGAAGAAGATATTCCCGTGATACAAAATGACACAGTTTTATTGGAAGTCAAAACTATGCATGGTTTACCTTTTTGGTTTATTGAATTTCTAAATCAAAATAAATTATACAGTACATCATTTTCAAAATATGGCACTGCATATATTGCGCATATTTTGCCATGTTTTTTGAATGATAAGAGGAGTAATGTATATGGCTGAACAGTTTTTTATGGGAATATTTAGCTCCGCGGGATCGACGGGTATATCCCTCGGTCAGTTTTTCGGATGTGCCGTGACAGCCTTGGTTTTGGGTGTCTTTATGTCCAAAATGTATGCCTATAAAACAAAATGCACCAAAGGTTTTCTAAGCACTTTAGCCATTTTGCCTTTGGTTGTTTCCATGGTGATTATCATGGTCAACGGCAGTATTGGCGTTGGGGTTGCGGTTATGGGGGCGTTCAGCCTTGTGCGTTTTCGTTCTATTCCTGGGAGTGCCAAAGAAATCGGTGCAATTTTTACCGCAATGGGGACAGGGCTTACAATCGGTATGGGACAGATTGCCCTCGCTGCCTTATTTGCAATAATAGCTTGCACTTTTACTCTTGTGTTAACCTTGATAAAATTCGGAGAAAAAAAAGCCACCATCAGGGTGTTACATGTAACCATTCCTGAAAACCTTAATTATACCAATGTATTTGATGATGTTTTTGCGACCTATACGGATCATGCCGAACTTATTTCCGCAAAAACCACAAGCATGGGAAGCTTATTTAAACTAAGCTATGAAATTGAGCTGAAAAATCTTTCCATTGAAAAAGATTTTATGGATGAACTGAGAACAAGAAATGGAAATCTTGAAATCATTATAACAAAACAAGAACTTTTAACAAACGGGCTTTAGGAGAGCTGACATATGAAAACATTAAATTTCAAAGTGGTACCTTTTATGCTGTGTTCTTTGATTATCGGTCATAGCTTTGCGCATGCACAAAGTCTTGACGAAAATGCAAAGGTGATCGGAGAAAAAGAACTGCTTATCAATAAAAGCGGAACCTATAAATTTACAGGTGATTATACCAATATCACCGTTAATGTTGACAAAAATACCGATAAAAATGTGGTGTATCTTCTTTTGGAAAACGCGAATATCAACAGTGAAAACGCAACCCCCATTAATATTATCGAAGCAAAAGACGTTGAAATCGTACTTCGTGGCAGTAACAAAATTACACAAGGAAAGGCTAAAAGCAGTTCTCCTTCAGGGGCAGTCTACTCTAAAGCCGATATGGCTATCTCAGGGGACGGAAGTCTTACCCTTGTTACCGAATACCAAGATGGCATAAACAGCCGTGACGATCTTATTATCAAAGGCGGTAATATAGACATTAAAGCCGTTGAAGACGGTATTGTTGGGAAAGATTTACTTGAAATACACAGTGCCGATATAAAAATTGAAGCGGGGAAAGACGGCCTTAAGACTTCCAATGCACAAGATGCGGAAAGAGGAAATTTACTTATCACAAACGGCACCTTTAATATCAATGCAAAAAATGATGCCATAAGCTCAGAAAATCTATTGAGAATCGATAACGGTAACTTTACCTTGCTTTCAGGAAATGGATACACAAAAGTGTTGACTTCTTCATCAGAAAGCCACTTTGATGCGTTTGTTGAGGCCGTTAATATTTTTGACAGCGAGGAAAGCGCCAAAGCATTAAAAGCTGCGAAAAATATCGTTATCAATGACGGCACATTCGATCTTTCTGCGTTTGAAGATGCTATACATTCAGACGGTGATATCACCATTAAAGCAGGTGATTTCAAAATCAAATCAGGTGATGACGGAATTCATGCCAAGAAAACGGTAACCATTGATAATGGTAATATTGCGATTGATAACTGCTATGAAGGGATTGAAGGGACATTCGTCAATATCAATAATGGTAATATTGTAATCAACGCCAATGATGATGCTATAAACGCTTATGATACATCAGGCGGTGTTACCATTGCAGGCGGAACCATTAAAATCACTTTCCAAAAAGGTGGTGACGGCATTGACTCCAACGGATTTTATACCCAAACCGGAGGTAATGTGGCTATTCATACCGATTC
>CAYJHY010000254.1:0-3092 GCA_964369875.1 uncultured Mailhella sp. | reverse complement strand
CTAAATCTCCGTTAAATGATACATCCTCCTTTGGAAACGAAGGGCAAGGCAGTTTGGCCGAAAATTCCACAAAAGCCGCATTGACGGAATTTTTCCGTCTGAGTCAAGGAGCGACCACGGCCATAGGTATGTATTTAAAGGAAATGGGCTTAACGCTCAGTGTGGCGGAATCTTGTACGGGCGGACTTTTGGGTGCGAGCATAACCCAAGTAAGCGGGGTGTCTTCATGGTTTAATGGCGGTTGTATTACCTATAGTAACGCCAGTAAGGAAAATCTTTTAAATGTCAGCCCTTCCGTACTTGAACAATACGGAGCCGTCAGCGCCTTGACCGTTTGCCAAATGGCTGCGGGGGTGGCTAAATCTTTACAGGCAGATATCGCTCTTTCCGTTTCAGGGGTGGCAGGCCCGGACGGCGGAACCAAAGAGAAGCCTGTGGGAACTGTTTGGATAGGTATGTATCTACCCGGAAATTTACAAAGTTTGAAAGAAAAACATCAAGCAGGCATTGCCCTTGTTCGTAAGGAATTACAAGAAAACGGCGCTATGGAAAAATGGACAAAAGCGCTCAGTCTTCTCAATACTGCCTATTGTAAAAAAGAAAGCCCGTCTTTGAAGCATGATAATCATTATGTTTTGGCAAAAGAATTTGCCTTCGAAGGGGATAGAAACGCTATCCGTCAAAGTGCGGCTTTGATGGCGCTTTATTTTGTTTGCGAATATATTGTTGATGCGTAGCAGGTTCGTATGAGTACAGAAAGTTCTAAAAAACAATATTTGGTCTTGATTAGTGCCCTGTGTTTTAGTCTTACTGGACTTATTCAGGCACATGCCCCCACAGGGGCTAATCCTTTTGTTATCGGTGCCGTTCGTATGGTGGTGGGGGGCTTGGCGCTTTTGCTTTGGTGTTGGCATAAGAAAATTCTCTGCTTTAAAAAAGAAACATGGAATTTAAAACTTATCCTATTCAACCTTATCCCTTCGGTCATCGGGCTTGTGGGCTATCAAGTATGTTTTTTTGAAGGCCTTCTCCACGCGGGGGTTGCTGTTGGCACCGTAATTGCCATTGGGGTGGGGCCTGTCTTTACCGCTATATTAGCTTCTGTTTTTTATGGGGTTCGTCCAAAGAAGGTTTGGTATTTAGCTACGGGGCTTTCCATTTTGGGTTTGGTGTCCATAAATTTAACATCGCTTGACTCTATAAACATCAAAAGCATTTTTTTACCGATTGCTTCGGGTTTTAGTTATGCCCTTTACTTGGTCAGCAGTAAGAATCTTGCAAAAGACAATCCCCCTGAATTTGTTATGATGCTCCTTTTTTGTCTCAGTGGCCTTTGCATGCTCCCCATATTCTTTCTTTTTCCTGTGGGTTGGCTTGTTTCCTTCCATGGGCTGGTGTTCAGTCTGTTTATCGGTGTGTTTGCAACAGCACTGGCCTATTGCATTTTGCTTGAAGGTTTAAAATATGTCAGCTCCGCCAAGGCTTCAACCCTTAGTCTTGCCGAACCCATGGGGGCGGCTTGCTTTGGTATTCTCCTACTTGGAGAACCTTTTAATTTGTATGTAGGACTCGGGATGTTGCTTATTTTGTCCGGAGTAATCTTATTGACGGCTGTTTCTAAAGAGTAAGTTCGTTTTGTTTATAAAAACAATCCTCTTTATTCTTTAGGTTCATTTTTAGGGCAAATCTGTATAAATTCACATTCTTCACAGCGAGGCTTTTTGGCGTCGCACACATGACGCCCAAACCAAACAAGGCGATGATTGACATTTCCCCATTCTTCTTGAGGGAAAATCTTCATGAGATCCTTTTCCACCTGAATAGGGTCGGTGTTATCGGTGAGGCCGAGGCGATGGGTGATACGTTTAACATGTGTATCCACGGCAAGGCCGTCATTAATACCGAAGGCGCCAAATAGAACCACATTGGCGGTTTTACGTGCCACTCCGGGTATTTTAATTAACTCTGCCATTTTTTGCGGAATTTCACCTTGATATACTTCTGATACCATTTTTCCTGCGGCGATAATATTTTTCGCTTTGTTGCGGAAGAATCCTGTGGAACGAATAACTTCTTCCACTTCCGCTTGGTTTGCTTGACCAAGTTCGGCAGGCGTTTTCCAGCGGGCAAATAACACGGGCGTTACCATATTGACCCGAGCGTCGGTGCATTGTGCCGAAAGTACGGTGGCAATAAGAAGTTCCCACGGGTTTGAGTGCACAAGATGGGTTTCAATGGTGGGGTAGCGCTGAATGAGTCCCTCAAGCACGGCGGTTGCTTGGATTTTTTTGCTTTTTAAGGAAAGTTTGGGCATATAGTTCTCATGTTTTGAGGTGTGAAAAGTTTTTTGCAAAAAGAAAACGTGACGATTTAGTCATGTATTTCTTATAAAATGAAAAAAAACAAATGACAATCGCTGAAAAAATATCAATAAAATCAAACATTTTTGATGATTGTTAAAATTAAATAACTTTTTTGCATTTTTTTGTTGACAAGATGGGGATTTCTGGGTAGAACGTTCTTGTGAGTTCGAGAGAGCGAGCAATTGCGGAACGGTAGTTAAGTCGGTTATAACGCCGGCCTGTCACGTCGGAGGCCGAGGGTTCAAGTCCCTTCCGTTCCGCCATTATTTAGCCCTGTGCATTGCATGGGGCTTTTTTTATGCCTAAAATTCGGTGCGGTACTGTCAATGATAAACAAGAAACCGCCTGTCTTTCAGTGTCGAAGACAGGCGGTTTCTTGTTTGTGTGGGGTTACTTTGTTGAGAGTAAAGAAGGTCGATTGTAAGCGGTATTACTTAATATATCTATTAATAAACTGCACAAGAATAAGCGACATGCAAGCAAGTGCAGTGCCCAGTATAAAAGGAAGTTGATAGTTATAAAGCCATAAAGCACCACCGATGGTGGGAACGCAAACGGCGGCGATATGGTTTATGGTGAAGGCAACCGCCATACTGGGAGCAATATCTTCTTTGTCTCCCATTTTTTGGAAAAATGTTTTTTCTGCGATATTAAAGTTAAAGGTCAGCTGGTCGAACACATAAAGTAAGCCGACGATATAAGCATTGTCAATAAATGCATAACCTAAGA
>CAYJHY010000253.1:0-3113 GCA_964369875.1 uncultured Mailhella sp. | reverse complement strand
CTAAATTAATAAATCGACATAGCCTGTATAGGTGCTGAGAGCAAAATAAACTTTAATGATTAAAGTTTTTTGTGGAGAGGGGGAGGGTTTGGGAAGGGGAGAACTCTATTTTTTTCAAAAAATAGGTTCTCCCCTTCCCAAAAAAATCAAACATAATCCTCATAAAAACTAACGTGCTTTATTTCCTTTTTCGGCGTACATTTTTTCGTCGGCGATGGCGAGGAGGGCTTCTAGGTTATCGGCTTCGCTTGAGAGTACACAGCCGATACTTGCGGAGATGTTGATTTCAATGCTGTCGATAAGAAAAACAACTTCTGAGAGGTGGATAAGTTTTTTCTTAATGATGTCGGTGAGGTCATAGTCGGCTACTTGGGGAGTGACGACGACGAATTCATCACCGCCGATACGGGAAAGAATAGAATCGGCCTTGAGGTCGTTTCTGAGGCGTTCCACGTAGGCTTTAAGGAGCTTATCCCCTACTTTATGTCCGTAGGTGTCGTTCACGGGCTTGAATTTATTGAGATCGATAAAAAACAGGGCAAAAGGTATATTTTTGGCACCGTCGTAAAACTTTTGCAGTTTAAGGCGACTGTCTGCGCCTGTGAGGGCGTCGTAATTCAGTTTACGGGCGAGTGCTTCTTTGCTGTGTTCGAATTTCTGCAAACAATAATAAAGGATGAGGTTGAGAAATAAAAACATTAAAAACCAGAACATCACGTCAGAGGCGACGATATTGGTCTTGTCTTTAACGTAAAGACCAAAACTCCATGACGAAGTAGCTCCAAGGGATATGGTTTTCGAAATGGCTTCGTCTGAACTGTAATCATCGCTTTGTTTTGCAAGAACTTTTGAGGTGTCCAGCTCAAAGGCATAGCCTTGTCGTTCCAAAACATCCAACCCTGCGTATTTATAGAGATCTTCCGCATCGAGGGCGACGGTTACAATACCCCAAAAGGTATCGTTAATATAGACAGGGTTTCGTATAACTATACCGAGAGTGTCTTCAAAAAGTACGTAGGGTCCTGAAATAACGACTTCTTTTGAATCTCTGGCTTTTTTGGAGTCGACGGAATCTTTTTCACTTTCAAAGACATTGTTTCCCACCACCCCTTCGCTAAATTCGGGAGGGTATAGGTATTTAATGGTGCCGTCGGGGATGTAGGCAACCGAAGAGGCCACTAAGCTTGTGGAAAGAATTTCGGCAAGATTATAAAAATCTTCTTCCTTGATAACACCATTATTGATTTTAATAACTTCACTGACGACTTCGGTGACCATTATTTCAGATTCAATGGCACGTTCTAAGCGTTCGGCGTGGGAATTTAAGATTTCTTGCTCGTTGGCGAGAATTTCTTCATACCTGTTTTTTGCTACAAAGGTCACCCCGATTATATTTGTGATAATAAGAATCGCAAAAATAATTTTTGAAAGTTTCATGGCTCACGTCCTTTTTTTAGGAAAGATACTGAAGCAATTTACTGTGTGTTAACTTCCTCGTCACGCAGTACACGTCGCAAAATTTTTCCGACACTGCTTTTGGGGAGTTCTGTACGAAATTCAATAGCTTTTGGTACTTTATAGGGGGCAAGCTTTTCTTTGCAATAGGTAATAATTTCTTTGGTGCTGAGTTCTTCACCTTCTTTGGGTACGATATAGGCCTTTAACATTTCTCCTTTGGAGCGATGAGGAATACTTAGAGATATGGCTTCTTGTACTTTGGGATGGCTATAAAGAACTTCGTCTATTTCTGTGGGGAATACGTTATAGCCGGCGATGATGGCCATGTCTTTTTTTCTGTCCACAACAAAACAATAGTTATCGTTGTCAAGATAACCCAAGTCGCCTGTGTGTAACCAGCCGTTTCTGAGGACGTTTTCTGTTTCAAGGGGTTGATTCCAGTAACCAAGCATTACTTGAGGCCCTTTGATAAGAATTTCCCCTACTTCATCGGCAGGAAGTTCGATGTTTGGGTCATTGGCGTCGACAATTTTAATTTGGGTGGCCGGCAAGGCAACCCCAACAGAGCCGGGTTTTTGTAAACCAAAAACGGGGTTGGCCGCAACCACGGGGGAAGCTTCGGTAAGGCCAAAGCCTTCGGTGATATTGGCTTTTGTCAGCTCTTGGAAGCGTTTCATGCTGGCGGTGGGGAAGGGGGCAGAGCCTGAGATACAAAATTCAATACAGCTTAAATCTACTTGGTTTATCTTTTTTTGTTGCAATAAAGATATGTAAATAGAAGGAGCACCGTTAAAAAAGGTCGGTCTATATTTTTTTATGACATGGAGCAAGTCGGCAGGCACATAGCGTGGCACGGGCAACGTACCGCTTCTAAAAGACGCCGGCAAAAGAATACAGCCCACCAAGCCAAAGATATGGAAAAAGGGCATAAGTGATAGAAAAAGGTGTTGGTGATCGTAACGGTCGGTGTGTAAGATGGTTTTGAGTTGTTCAAGCTGTATGGTTAGGTTGGCATGGCTGAGCATGGCTGCCTTGGAAACGCCTGTGGTTCCGCCTGTGTACTGCAAAATGGCAACGTGGTCTTCAGGGCGTCCGTCTGTGCTTTCGGCATAGCGTTTATTATGCTTCAACATTTTTTTCCAGGATAAAACCGTGGAGCTATACTCGATGTTGGGAGCAGCCTTGCTTTTTATGGCTTTTAGGCGTTGCAACATGTTGAGAGGGAATGAAAGACCTTGGGAAACCGTGGTTACAATATAATGTTCAATGTTGAATGCATGATTAAGATTTTGGATTTTTTCCCAGAAAAGATCTAAAGTAATTAATATTTTGGGTTTAGAATCATTGAAATGATGGGTCAATTCCTTTTCCATATACATGGGATTCGTCATAACCACGATGGCGCCTGCTTTGATACATCCCCAAAAAGCGATTACCGTTTGTGGAATATTGGGAAGCATAATGGCAATCCTATCCCCTTTTTCTATTCCTAAATCTTTCAAAGACGCGGCAAATCGTTCCGCTAAAATAAGAAGATTATGATAATCAAGACGATAGTTTTCAAAAGTGATGGCATTATTTTTACCAAAATTTTTAGCGGCAGCATCTAAGATTTCTTGTAAAAACATGCTCTTAAATTTTGCTTCTTCCGGGGG
>CAYJHY010000252.1:0-3131 GCA_964369875.1 uncultured Mailhella sp. | reverse complement strand
GGAGGGGAAAAACGCTTTTTTGTTCACAAAAAAGGTTTTTCCCTTCCCCAAAAATAAAATTTACCCCAACTAATTCGGTTTTTTTGAAGCGGCTTTAGCGGCATAGGCTAAAATACCTATGGTGCTGGTGTTATGTAAAAGAGCGGAGCTTACAGGGCTTATTTTGCCAAGGGAGGCCAAAAGTAAAATAAGGGAATTGGCCCCTACGGTAGCGTAAAAGGAATTTTTGAGAACCACTTGGTTTTGCACCGCAAAGTCTCTTGCGGTGAGAAGGGTGGTTAAATCATCTTCCAAAAGAACCACTTGGGCGGATTCACGAGCCAAATCTGCGCCGTCGGGCATGCATACACCTACATCTGCGGATAGAAGGGCGGGGGCATCGTTCACACCATCACCTGCGAATGCAAGGAATTTTCCTTCGCTTTTAAGCTTGTGGAGAATGTTGGCCTTGTCTTCGGGCTTGAGCTCAAAATGAACTTCGTCAATGTGTTCAAGCTGTGCCGCTATGGCGTGGGCGGTATCTTTGTGATCCCCTGTCAGCATGATAATATTTTTTATACCTCGTTTTTTGAGTTCTGACAAGGTATGTTTTGCCTCGGGGCGAATTTCATCTCGTAAGGTGATGATGCCGACTAAAAATCCTTGTTTTGCAACGTAAAGAAGAGATTTTCCTTGAGAGCGCAAGTCTGTTTCGTAACTGTTTCCTGCGGAACAATCGATGCCTTCATCGTCTTGTAAAAAGTGACGACTTCCCACGAGAACTTGTTCGTCATTAATATAGGCAGAAACTCCGTGCGCCACAATAAAGTCAACTTGGCTGACTTCGGGGAATTGCAGATTTCTTCTTTTGGCTTCGGCCACAACGGCACGAGCGACAGGGTGACCATAATGCTCTTCCGCTCCAGCGGCAAGGGCAAGGAGAGTAGTTTGATCTAGGATTTCACCATTAAATGGGACGGGAATAATGTCTGTGATCTCCAAATTACCGTGGGTGAGTGTGCCTGTTTTGTCAAAAACAAAGGTATCTATTTTGGAAAGTTTTTCAAAGGCTTGCCCACCTTTTAACAGAACTCCGCTTTGGCCAGCGCCAAACATGCCTGATTTTACGGCCACGGGGGCTGCGAGCTTGATGGCACATGAATAGTCAACGGTAAGCACGGAAGCGGCTCTGCCGATATCCCGAGTAAGAGCAAACAAACCGAGGCCGAGACCAAAGGTTATGGGCACGAGTTTGTCAGCCAATTCAGAACTTTGTTTTTGTGTTTGAGAAGGATTTCGCAGTGAATTTTCTAAAAATCTGCTGATTCTTGCCATACTGGTGTCTTGACCGACATTTTTTGCCATTACGCGTAAACGCCCGTCTTCGATGACTGCACCTGAGAGCACATCGTCTCCTGCACTTACGTGTCTTGGCAAAGATTCCCCTGTGATGGAACTTTGATTGAGTGCCGCTTCACCGTCTATAACAATGCCATCCACAGGCAAAAGTTCACCTGTTCCGCAAATAACAATGTCGTCGATTTTTAGCTCGGAAAAAGGGATATTTATTTCTATGGCGTCTCTTTCGACCCAAACACTGTCTACTTGTGGTTTAAGGAGATTTTTTAGCAGGTTATCGGATTGTTTTTCAGTCCATTGCTCAAGCCAACTTCCAATGCCGAGAAGGGCGACAATGGAGTTTGAAGTGGTGTAATCCTTACGTAAAAGGGAGAAAATAACGGCAGAAGCATCTAAAACTTCAACTTTAATCCCACGACTGACCAGAGTGGAAAGACCTTCCATAATAACAGGAAAGCCGAGCGACCAACCTAAAAAGTCTTTTGTTTTTGGGCCTTGCCACGGGGTAGTGAGGGCTACCGCTGTTTTACCCACAACTTCAGCAAGACTGAGATCTTTTTCTTGTTCCCCATGTCTTTGGAAGGCTTCTTTGGGGATGGTGGATATGCAGTCTAAGAATCGTGCTTTATGTTCCTGTTTTCCATCATACTCCACAATAACAGAGGCGCAAGCTGTATTTATTCTGCAATCACGAATACCGGGGAGTCCGGAAATGAGCGCTTGCAAATAGTTGCTGTCAAGATCGGGATGCATGATACGCTTACAACGAACACGAATACGTTTTTTGGTTTCGTGTACGATGTTAATGTTCTTAGGTATTGCATTCATACTAGCCTCTATATATGAAATTTGAAATGGTTGGGATGAAAATTGTAAGTGGGTTTTTCAGGAAAGGGGGAATTTGAGGGGGGAAACCTCCAGCTAATATTCAGCAAAGCGAAACTTAGCGTCATTTCGAGATGGCCTCAAAAATAGGGTTTTCCCCTTCAAGAAAATTATCAAAAGCTTATTTCTTTTTCTTGGGAGTATTCAAACAGAAATGCCAAAGGCCAAAACCGAGTAAAGCAACACCTGCTACGGCGTGTACATACTTGGATTTATAGGCCATATCGGTAAGTCCTGAAACAGTTAAAACACCCAAAGTACCGACCATGCCGATTTTTGCGGCTTTTCTTTGTTGTTGCTTGGTCATAAGGGGCTTTTTGATTGCTTTACATGGAGATTGTTCACAGTTTTGTTCTATCACTTGTTCTGACATGTTATTCTCCTTGTGGTTTTTCAATATTTGCATTTTCTTCTGCCATTTCAGCTTTGGCGTCATGCATTTGTTCTTTCATTTCTTCAACACCGTTTTGGATGTTTGACCACAACTTAACGGCACCGCCAACAACCATCTTCTGTAGAGTGGGATTGGTGGCAACAAAGGCAATGCCTGCGCCGATTGCAATTCCTTTTAAAAAGGAGCCGTTGGTCAGAAGAGATTTTTTTGTTTTTACAGCCGGCGGTGTGGGCTGTTGGCCTAACTTTTGTGCTGTTGCATTATAAAACTCGGCAAAACTTTCGTTTGTGCCTTGGAAATTCATATTTTCAACCATGTTTTGCATGGCTTGCGGACTTTTTTTATAGTAATTATAGGAATCAATGGGAGCATTGACATAATTTTGATACATTTTGTTATTAGCCACGGACAATCTCCTATCTATTTTACCTGTAATAGCAGGTAATCTAATTTACTTGCTCTTGGGAGAGGGAAAACCCCTTTTGTGTACAAAAGGGAGTTTTCCCCCTCCCAA
>CAYJHY010000251.1:0-3143 GCA_964369875.1 uncultured Mailhella sp. | reverse complement strand
GCAATCTGCGCAAGTGATAAGAACTCAGACATTTTATCCGTCATTTTTTCCATGTCTGCAATAAATATAATAAAATCGTAATCATTTAAACTTGTGGCTATTTCAGTATTCGTATGAGCGTCATTTTGTCCGTCATTTCCCAACACATGGCAAGGAATCGTTAGAGATTTGTTTTGCTCCAGTTTATCGACAACATTTTTTCCGAATTCACCAAAACCAATGACTTTGATATCGGATTCAGTCATTCCGTGACTACCTGTGCAATTCATACATTCTCCTTTATTACAGAGTTATTTGTTATAGAAATACACCTTGATTTTTCAAAAATCCGGAATGACAGCAAATTGATTTTATATTTTGAAAATGACCAACTCTCTCTTCAAGCTTCTGAAAAATCGTATTTAAATAATCCAGTCTACCAAAGCCGTTATTGATAATGGCTCAGGCTTTCCAGTAAATCATTCTTTAATTCTTCCCTCAGATTTTCAGGACTGAGCAATGTTGCTGCCCAACCAAAAGAGCGGACAAACGTCAGAAGTTCGTATTTATTATTTACGGTAAAAGAAAGAATGGTGCTTTCATCGTCCACATCTTCAAAGCTTTGATCGTCACTGTATATTCTTTCTTTTACGTACTGCACGGCATGCTCTCTGAATAAGATTTTAGCCTTAATTGGTTCAGTTTGTAAGATGCCGTAATTTTTAGAGGTATCCGTTTCTTTAAAATCATGTTTTCTTGGAGTAATAAACACATCTTTCATTCTATGGACATAAAAGCTAACAGGAGAAATTCTTTCAGGTTTCCCCATTTCGGACACAAAATAGCCTTGAGCATAAAGAGCATCATTATTGATAAATAGCTGAGTGAAAGCAACTTCGGATTTATTGCCATTAATATGTTCCACAATACAAACCTTGTTATTCTTTATTGCTTGCATAACCTTTGTAAGAATTGCATGGCTATGCTTATATTGGATTTTTCCCTTAAGAGAATTAAAAACGGGCACATCACAATGTGCATAATCATTCTCGTGGAGAGGAGATTTAAACGTGCTTATAATTTTCTCTAGGGTAACACTTAAGCATTGTTTTTGGTCATCGGTCAAAAGCATTGTGGAATGCTTTGCCATTTCTAAGAGCTCAAATTCCTGTGCCGTTAGATTTATGTTGGCTCGATGTGCTTGGGTATCCACAAATTTATAGACGCAACTTTTCCCTTGTTTTTCTACAACAAGCATTTGCGGAAACATTTTCTCAAAAATACGAATATATCGTGTGATACTTGATTTTGCGCAATTTAGTTTTTGTGCAAGCTCTGTATGTGAATAAGAGTGATGAGAAAAAAGAAGTAGATTATACAGTTCTAAAATCTTTTCACTTGCCGTTGCATCGTTTTCTTTTTTTCCCATAATGACCCCTTTCTTTTTTTTTGTGACACTATCTAAGCTACATTATAATCGTTTCAAAATACGAAACGGAAGTCAAGAAAAGAACTTTTTAGAACTACCTAAAATTAAAAGTGTATCGTTCCACTTTTTGCAACAATTATTTTATATAGTGAGATGTATCAAGTATTCACACTTTATATTTTTTAGGTAAAATAATGACAAACACTGCCATAACTGTAGAAAAAGTTAAAAACATTATCTTAAAATTGCCTTGTCAAAACAGTGGTAACACGTTTAACATTATTGATGTATTGAAACTTGACTCAAGTGCTTCTAAAACTGTTCACAACAATATATTAAAAGAACTTTTCTGCTTTGGAACGGCACACTATCCTTATTTGAAATTATTTTTTACCACAATAGGTTTCGATCATCTAAAATTTTTTCAAGTTCAAAATTTTTATTGCGATATGCATACTATTGATATTTTAATTGTCGGTACTTTACAGGGTAAAAAAACAACAATCATGTTTATCAATAAAATCAGCAACTCAAAGCACACAAACAAACAGCTCAATCATTATATCGACCTTGCTAAGACTCTGTACAGGTGTCATGAAAATAATATTTATGTATTTTATTTGGTTGGCAATCATGAACAGTTATTATTGAACGAAAAGAGTTTTACCGTAAAAAAACGTGAGCAACTTGATTTTTTGAAACACTTTAAAATCGTTTGCTACAAGACTGACATTATAAAATTTTTAAATTTAGCACTTGCGAATCTCAACAATGAAAATATGCGAATGACCATGTGTCAATATTTGGAACATCTAAAACACTACTTTGGGCTGAGTTCCAATATGTCGGAATATGAGGAAAAGAAGAAAAAAATGCTACGGGATCAATTAGATTTTACGAAAGAACAGAATTTTCATGAAGCTTTGTCGTTTCTCAATGCTATGAAAGAAATTGAAAAAGAAGTCAAAGAAATAGCAAAAGAAGAATTATTCCGTTATTTCAAAATTCGTTATCATGCTCACTATGAGGTTTATTATGATAAAATAAAGAATACAATTCAGATCCTTATTCCCTTTATGTTGAATGAGAAGAAACATTATATCCAAGCTATGCAATGTATGCAAAGTGAAAACACTGATTGGTCTTATTATATTGCATGGGAAAATAATGTTCTTTTAGGGCGTAACAATCAACCTTTATCAACACAAACCAGTGCATTGATATTTGAGATATTTCGCTTTACCCTAAATTCATATTCAACCAATTACGATGTGTGTGCCTATGCGTGGGGGCACAATAGCCTTGAAAATGCTTGTGACACATTCAGTGAGTATATTAATGACATTCAAAGAGCTTTTAATTTTATCGAAAGCTACCAAGCTTTAAAACAAAAATTTTCATGTGAAATAAGCGGAAGCGGGTTAGCTATTTATGTTCCCATACAGATAGAGGAAATTAAAATTATGCTAAAAGTTTATTTTGAAAAAGGTAATCACCCTTGGTACGGAATACGATTACAAGAAAGTTTGGATGTTACTTGCAGTGATTATGAAAACCCGAGAATGATTGATGAAATTTCTTACGAAAAAATTCTACACCATCTGGAGCACACAAAACATGATGTTCAAGGTAAACACAGAAACGCTCAAGCCATCTATTGCTCCTACATTGAAGACCAAGAAAATATTATCCAAGAGTTGGAGCAATATATTAACGCCATTCAAACAGCTTTTGT
>CAYJHY010000250.1:0-3162 GCA_964369875.1 uncultured Mailhella sp. | reverse complement strand
GTTTCGCCTTCTTTGGGTAAAATAAAGGCTCCCAGATCCTCACCGTAGCGACGGGAAGGAATAGCCACCACTTGCACATCTTTTACTTGAGGCATTTGAAGTAAGAACTCTTCGATTTCGCGCGGATAAATATTTTCACCTCCACGCACAATCATGTCTTTAATTCGTCCTGTAATGCGTAAATAACCACGCTCGTCCATAATCCCAAGGTCACCCGAATGGAGCCAACCATCCGCATCAATACATTCTTTGGTTGCCTCTTCATTATCGTAGTAACCTTTCATAACGCTGTAGCCACGACAACAAACTTCACCTGTTTTATTGGGCGGTAAGATTTGACCATTATCGGGATCCATAATCACCACTTCAATTCCGGGTAAAGCATAACCTACAGTAGCGCAACGGTCTTCAATTTCTTCATCGGTGCTTGTCATGGTCATAACAGGAGAGTTTTCTGTCAAACCATACGGAATGGTTATTTCCTTCATGTTCATTTCATTAAGCACACGGCGCATCAGAGGTTCGGGACAAACCGCACCGCTCATAATACCTGTACGCAAAGACGAATAGTCATATTCTTTAAAGTGGCGGTGCTCCACCATGGCCAAATACATAGAAGGCACAGCGTAAAACGAAGTACACTTTTCTTTTTGAATGGCTCTCATGGCGTGAATAGGATTAAAGCTTTCCAGTATAGCCATAGAAGTTCCATGCGTTAAGCACGCAAGCACCCCAAGCACACAACCAAAACAGTGAAAAAGTGGCACAGGCAAACAAACCTTGTCACGCTCTGTCAATTTTTGACGCTCTCCAATCCAATAGCCATTGTTGGCAATGCTGGCGTGACTGAGCATAACACCTTTAGGAAAACCTGTTGTTCCCGATGTGTATTGCATATTGATCACATCATGAGGATTGTTTTGAGCTTGCCTTGTCTTGTAAACTTCATCGCTGATTTCATCGGCACGATTAAAAATATCGTCCATGCTAAACATACCGCTTTGTGGGCGATTATTAAAATTCACAATACGCTTTAAATTGGGAGCTTCCGTTATATTTAAAGCGTCTGCACTCTGCGTTTCCACCTCAGGAAAAGCTTCATACAAAGTTTTCAAATAATCATGCTCTTTGAAATTTTCCACCAGAAACAGGTTCTCACAGTGGGATTGTTTTAATAAATATTTCAGTTCATTGCTACGATAGTTTGTATTTACGGTAATAAGCACGGCCCCAATCTTGGCAGTAGCGAACATAAGAGTAACCCAGTGATGTACATTCGGCGCCCAAGCGGCAACCTTTTCACCTTTTTGTACTCCGTGCGCCATAAGGCCTTTGGCAAGCTTGTCGACTTCAACGCCAAACTCAGACCAAGTGTATCGTAGTTCCTCATCAGGATAAATATAGGCTTCGCGCTCAGGATAACGACTCACTGTTTCGTCTAAAATTTCTCCAAGCGTCTTTTCTTGTAAAACAAAGTTCTGCATCCATCTCTCGTTTTATATTGGATTCTCCTAAATGCCAAACGCTTAAGATATGTCGGCATTTAAGAATATTCGCCAGATTAGTATGTTTTAGAATACTTGTAAAGAAAAAGCGTTGGCAAAAATTTTCAACAAGTCATTTAGTTTACTGACTTTGTCAATTTAAATACTTTATATACTTTACAAAAACGAAATATAAATATACACTAACTTGCAGAAATAATAAGAAATAGTCAACTACTAGGAATGACTGCTAAAAACTAACAAAAGGGAATTCGCATGACAATTCAAGAAATTTATAACGCCTTTGAAAAAATAGGTTGTCTAAGCTTTACTACCATTAACGAACACGGTGAGCCCGAATCACGCATAGCACATTTACGAGCATATGACGAAAACGGGCTTTATTTTATGACCATGTTTACAAAATCTTTCTATAAACAACTTACAGAAGGAAAGAAAATTTCCCTTTGCGGACTTCGCGCCAAAACCGAAATCGAACACAATGCCGAAGGATTCCCTATTTTCGATCATGGGTACAGCATGCGTATGACAGGAGACGTGATGGAAGTTCCCATGGAAGAAATAAAAGCAAAAAATAATCCCCTTTTTGATTTCTGTATCAAAGACCAAGAAAAATACCCCGCTATGGTGGTTTTCTGTATTACCAAAGGCTATGGGGATCTTTACGACTACGATTTTGAAAAAGTAAACCGCGACCATAAACTCGAAAGAACATACTTTTCCTATAACGGTGCAGAAATCAAACTCAAAGGGCTTGAAATAGATCAAGACCGCTGTATCCAATGCGGTGAGTGCACCCATCAATGTTCCTTCTCCGCCGTGAAAGAAGAAAACGGACAATACCACATCGACCCAAGCCGTTGCGATGAATGCGGTTCCTGTTTTGGCGCCTGTATTATGCAGGCTATCCATTATAAAAGTCAGGGGTAAGGGAAAGAATATACTTGAGGGGGAAACCCCATTTTTGATGTCAAAAATGAGGTTTCCCCCTCAAACTCCCCCTTCCTGAAAAACCATATAACTCTCTGTGCTCGTTTCGATAAAAAGAAAAAATGGTTAAACAAAATTCATAAAGCTTCACCCGAAGTGAGGAACGAACGAGAGAGAAGCAAGGTAACGCAACCAATTAAATTAATTACCAGAAAAATCGCTAAAGGACAAGTTCGCCCCAAGCGACTGAAAGGAGCATGCGCGAACGCAAGGGGGTAAACAAAAGAGGGGTACAAGGGGAGAAAAAGATTAGGGGGCTTGCCCCCTATAGTTTTTCTCCCCTTAGAAATTAAATATAATAAAAATTTAAAAATATAAAAAAAAGGACTGCACTTTCGCACAGCCCTCAATTCTCTTAAGCGGTTAAAAAGGAAACTCCTTAAAAAAGGGGTTCCCAAGGGCGCTCCCTTTACTTGATAGTAATCAACTCATAATCACCGCTCCCGATACCGATTTCTTCGGCATGGGAAATTTGCGTACGCCAGTTTGTGGTGGGGTGAACAGATTTAAAGTGATCTTTTTTACCGCTTTCACAGCCACAGCCTTCGTGAGAACAGGCGCTGTCGTGCATAATACTTCCCGGCATAGCGGGTGCGGCATTGACCGCGTCAATACAGGCCTTATCGAGAGCCACGGGGTCAAAACTTGCAAACATACCAAGATCGGG
>CAYJHY010000249.1:0-3166 GCA_964369875.1 uncultured Mailhella sp. | reverse complement strand
CTGACAATAGGCGGATATGTTCCCTCAAAACGTGAACCGTCCAAAGGAAAAGAACCTTCCACCACAGGCGTGTGCGCCGTTACCGTCACATCAAGGGCAGACGCCACAAGGGATAAAATCAACTTGCTTTGCGGTATGCCTATGTCACCGATATATTCTTGGTCTTTGCCGTATCGCTCAATCCAAAGCTTGCCGTCGGGGTTGAGCATAATTTCTATGACTTCTTTGTCGTGGAGAGCCGACATGATAAGCTCTCCACAATTATACTCAAGGTTGGCCAAAAGCCTTTCGTCTGCCACTTGTCTCATAGTCCTTACCTTGCGATGTAAACGGCTAAATTGATAAAGGCTGACAAGCAAGAAAGAGCCGTCAAATAAAGAAAGTGGGTACGGAACTTCGCAAGGCTTGTGCTTTGCTCAAGATGAATTTTATGCAAGCCGTCCACGGACACAGCGGAAAGCGTTTCTTTGACTTCATCCGTGCTATTTTTTACTTCTTTCAAGAATTGCTTCACCTGTTCCGCATAAATAGCTTTCAAGGTTTCTTGATACTTTTCTTGTGTTTTTTGGTATTCCAAAAGAAAGGCGTTGGAGATGGTTACTTGCACCAGTATAGGGTCATCTTTGGCTACCAAGGTTTCATTATATTTTGCTAAAAGAGCTTGAACATCCGCAATGGAAAGCCCAAAACCATCGGGAATATCTATCGTGGGTTTTGTCCTGTCTTCATTGTCGTTTACAACTTCGCCACTTATGACATAGTCATTTACAACATCATTTAGGCTAAATTCATCATCAAAAGCCATGCTCAATCTCCTTAGCAAATGTCTGCTTGTTCAACAAAACTAAGCACATCTTTCCAGTATTTTTTCAAACGAGAACGAACGGCAATGGAGGCGGAAGAATTAATTCCTGCTTCAAAAGACTGCTTTTTCATAAAAAGCTCTTCCAAGTCTTTACCGATAAGGGCTTTGTTCCCTAAGGGTAATTCGATTATGGCCATGATATTGTGGCTATGTTCTTTATAACATTTGAAATCTGTGAATTTTTTGCCGTCAAGCTCAATGGTGCCGAAAAATGGATTCAGCCAGACAACAAGGTTTGTGTCCAAGAAATTTGTAGCCAAAGACACATAACCCTCAAGGGTATCTGTCAAAGCTTGGCCGCCTGTAATGACCGTATGAAAATTCACCTTGTGGCCAAGCTCCGCAAGGGTTTCAAGCATATCATTTTCTTTGATATACGAGGCCAAAGCCACAAAAGAACTCGCCCCATTGTCCACTACCACTTGTGCGTCTTCGGGAACTTCGGCCAAAAATTCGAGAAGCTCATCAAATTTACGGCTGTCTATGTTTCCGTCCGAAGCAAGAAGTTTCAAGCGTTTGACAGAAAATTCTTTATATCCCGAAAGGGTGGCGTTTATGGGATCCGTATCAACGGCCAAAACTTCGTGACCTAAGGCCTTCTTTGCTTGAAGAATAATGGAAGCGACCATGCTTTTGCCGACACCGCCTTTGCCTTGTAAAATAAAATCTATTGTAGCCATATTTCCTCCTGCTACGCTTCTTATAAATCTTCCCAGTTTATGGGGTCTGATTGTATAAATGTAATATTTGACTTGATAATTTTTGTTTTTTTTGTGTTTTCTTGTTCGGAAGTATTGGGTGTTTTTTCTTCGTCCTTAACTGCTTTTGAGTCTGCCTTTGGGCTTGTTTTTGGGCTTTTTGAACGAGTTTTTCTTTCCTTTTCGGGCGGTAGTTCTTTGCTTTTTTTGGGCAGCAAAGCAGCAAATCGAGGATAGGAAAGAGTAATTTTTCCCTCTTTCGTAAGTTGTTCGTGTATGGCGGTGATGGTGTAGCCTTTAGCAAGCAAGCTGAAAATTTTCTCTTTATGTGCTAAGTATTCCACTTTTCCTTGACCTTGTTTAATGCGCTTTTTCTTTGTCTTTTTGTCTTCCTTCATTCAAACCTCTTTTCAGAAATTCCAGTAGGGAACATTCTTGTTTTTTGTTTGGGTTAACGTGTAGGTTTTTTGAGTAATTGTTTGAAAATATTACATAAGCAAGGCTTTCCTCCTCTTTGGCAGAAATGGGGAAAAATTCTTTAAACGTCTTCCAAGCACGCGTTATTTCTTCATGGGGCGAAGACTGAATGGGAGAAGTGTTTTTCTGTGCATGAAGTTGAAAAATTGGTGCTATGGGGTTTATGGGGGCTTTTGGTGGCGTTATTTTCTTTTCCACGTCTTCCCAACGTTTACCCCGTAAAAAGTTGGTAAGTTGCGGAATAAAACGCCCGTGTTCCCTTTGCCATGCATGGGTATGATAAAAAGATTGGATGGCAAAGCTGATTTCTTCCATGCTTGGTAGTATTCCCATTCGATCGAGGGAATACAGTATTTTGCGAGCGCTTTCTTTCGCTTCCTTTCGAGGGTAAATGCTCCATAGCTTTTCAAAATACCGATTGAGCTCAATATAATCACGCCCCCTTGTTCTTTGTTTTGCAGGAGGAATTTGGTGGGGGGTAAGGGGGGTATTATTTAATATATTTAAATTATTAATATTAACTTTGGTATCAATTTTTGACGGTTGATCGTCAATTTTTGACACCTGCATATCAGCTTTTGATGGGGCAAAAAGATAAAATAAAATACGATTTTCTTTATGTTTTATTTTTATGAAACCAACTTGGGCAAGCTGATTAAGCCATGCTTTGATGGTATTCACCGCAACGCCCAAATTACTGGATAAGGTTTTGATGGACGGATAACAATAACTCTTAGCTCTTGCGTACGAGCCAAGAAGCGTGAAAAGCATTTTTGCTCCCGGGGAGATTTCTCTGTTAGCAAAAATAAAGTTTGGAATAATAGACCCTCTAGCCTGAATTTGGGGGATAAAAGCTTCCATTTTTTTGTCCTCAAACCCGAAAAAAGCGCGTAAAATAAGACCCCAAAAACTTGACATAAACGTCAGGTTTAGGTTACAAAGTAATCACATTGTTTTTGTCCTAAACAATTAGGAGTAGTAAATGAATTACTCTATGCAAAGCTCGTAACTGCAATTACGGGCTTTTCGCTTTTCTTGAGCTTTATGTTTTTATATAAGCGTTACCTCATAAAAATTTTGAGTGGCTGACTCATCAGTACGCACCCACCACGGCACGTAAACAGCC
>CAYJHY010000248.1:0-3184 GCA_964369875.1 uncultured Mailhella sp. | reverse complement strand
TCAGGAAGGGGGAGGGTTTGGGAGGGGGAAAACTCATTTTTTTCAAAAAATGGGGTTTCCCTCTCCCAAAAAAATCCTCTCTTAAAAACTAAACTTTAGCTGCTGTGAGAAGGTCGGAAACAGCGTCGGTTTTTTCCCAAGTAAATTCAGGAAGTTCTCTACCAAAGTGACCATAGCAGGAAGTTTTGGAGTAGATAGGACGTTTAAGATCCAATCTTTTGGTGATGTGGTAAGGACGGAAGTCAAAAACTTCACGTACAGCTTTGGTGAGGATGGAATCAGGAATTTCGCCTGTTCCCAGGGAAGAAACGAGGATAGATACAGGCTCGGCAACACCGATGCAGTATGCGATTTGCACTTCACAACGAGGAGCAAGGCCGGCTGCAACAACGTTTTTCGCTACATAACGAGCCATGTAAGCTGCGGAACGGTCAACTTTGGAAGGGTCTTTACCTGAGAAAGCGCCGCCGCCGTGGTTGCCCATGCCACCGTAGGTGTCGTTGATGATTTTACGGCCGGTCAAACCGCAGTCGCCCATGGGGCCACCGATAACGAAACGGCCAGTACGGTTGATCATGATGTCGCAATTGCTTTCATCAAAGAAGCCTGATTGGCTGAGCACAGGATAGATAACTTCACGACGAACAGCTTCTTCGATGTCAGCTTGTTCTACGCTTGCGCTGTGCTGAGTTGAGATAACAACGTTATTGATGCGGATTGGTTTTCCGTCTTCGTATTCAAAGGAAAGTTGTGTTTTTCCGTCGGGACGGAAGAAGTCCACGATGCCGTCTTTACGAACTCTTGCGAGTTGCAAAGAAAGTTGGTGCGCCCAGTAAATAGGAGCCGGCATAAGGGTTTCGGTTTCGTTAGAAGCAAAACCAAACATCATGCCTTGGTCGCCTGCGCCTTGTTCTTCGGGGCTGTTTCTTACAACACCTTGTGCAATATCTGGGGATTGTTTGTCGATGGAAGATATAACAGCACAAGTTTGGTAGTCAAAGCCCATGTCAGAGTGATTATAACCGATTTTTTTAATGGTTTCACGCACAACGCTTGGCAAGTCTGCATAACCGGAAGTAGTGATTTCACCGGCAATAACTGCCATGCCTGTGGTTACCAAGGTTTCACAAGCAACGTGAGATTCTGGGTCTTGCTCAAGCAAGGTGTCAAGAATTGCGTCGGAAATTTGGTCTGCTACTTTGTCCGGATGGCCTTCTGTTACTGATTCAGAAGAAAATACATATTTACCTTTTGCAGGAATCATAGTGGTCCTCCGCCGAAATTTCGGCATTTTTTTTATAGTCTGATATTGTCTAAAAATCGTGTCTTACCAAGGAAAACGGCTGTCACACGAGAATTAGTTGTATATTTTTCCAAAGGCATGAGGTTATTCGCTTCTAAATGCTAAAATAAGCCACCTTAGCCAGAGGGATGTTTTGTTCAGCATAAACTGACAAAATCATAGCTTGGATAGAGCTCTACGTTCTTTACTCATAGGGTTTTATTGAGTAATTTTAGCTAGTATCTGCATATCAAGTTATTGTTATATAGTTTAATATAGGCCTTTATACACTTTTTTTTTGTATTTGTCCAGTTAATCCGTCCATTCTATAAAAAAACCACGTCTATGATGTATAGGCGTGGTTTTTGTGAGATGAGGAAAAAATTTTTTATTGCGAGTTTTTACTAAGCCAAAACTCTGCGCTGTATTGCTCTCTTGTTTTTGCGTCGGCAATCAGCTTTTCGATGTCTTTGAGCGCCAATTGATATTTTTCTAATTCCTCGGGGGCAAGGGGTGGCTTGCTTGGGATAATGATTTTGTCAGGATTGACGAATTGACCGTTTTTCTTGATTCTAAAATCAAGATGAGGGCCTGTGGAAAGTCCCGTAGATCCAACGTAACCGATAATTTCACCTTGTTGGACTTTTGTTCCCTTTCTGATACCTTTGGCGTATCTGGAAAGGTGTGCGTATTGTGACATAAGTCCGCCGATATGGTTAACCTTGATAAGTTTGCCGTATCCGCCTGCGTTTCCGGCAAAGGAAACGGTGCCGTCACCGACAGCCACTACAGGTGTTCCCATGGGAGCGGCGTAGTCAATCCCTTGGTGTGGGCGGGTGATGCCCAAAATGGGATGACGTCTGTTCATGGTGTAGCCTGAGCTTATGCGAGTAAAGTTCACAGGAGAACGCAAAAAGGCTTTTTGTAAGGCTTCGCCTTTTTCATCATAATAGGTGTTTTTTTCGGGGGCAGCCGCATCGTGATATAAGTAAGCTTGGTGATTTGCACCGTTATTATTAAAGGTTGCTGCTAAGATTCGACTATAGCCCATGGGCTCGCCGTTACGGAAACGTTTTTCCACCAATGCGGTGAATGTATCGCCCTTTTTGACTTCTCTTGAAAAGTCAATGTCATAGCTAAAAACATCTGCAAGCTGGAAAGCAAAACTGACGCCTTCACCCGAATCTAAGACGGCGTTATAAAAATTATCTTGGATTTTACCTTGCACATAAACCAATTCAATGTCGTAATGAATTGATTCTTTACGCATTTCAAAGCCGTCGGCATTAGCTTGTAAAATAAATTTTTCGCTTTTGTTTATTTCGTATTCAAAGCGTTTAAAGTTGTTATCGTGTCCAAGAACGATATAGTAAGGTTGTTTTATTTTGACGGAAGTTAAAGGGTAAACATCTTTTGATTGTTCCACAAGCTCAATCATGGTAGAGATGTTAATCCATTCGTTAAGCAAAAGACCGACGCTGTCACCGGAAACAATGTTTGACTGGTAGGTTATTTCACCGTTTGTTCCGGAAACAAGCTGGTAACGCTCTTCCATTTTTGAAGAAAGCAGAAGAGGATTCACGATATCAAAGAACACATCACTGTTAATGGTTGCTTGATCTTTTAAGTGATCAAAACCGCCAAGAACTCCGGATGTTGCCAACGAAAAAAGGGTACGACTAAAATCGCTATTTTGAAAAATGGTATCTGTAGGTTCGGATACGGCACCCTCTTTTGGAGTGTCTGTGGGCAAAAGCTCAGTTCCTCCCTTTTCTGGTGCTTGCGTGACACCGGACTCAAGCTCGGCTTGAGTATTTGTTGCGTGGGCAAAATTTTCAAAAATCAGGGGCAATAAAAGTAAAAGAACAATGAGAAGAGCCTTGATGAGAATACTTTTCTTGC
>CAYJHY010000247.1:0-3186 GCA_964369875.1 uncultured Mailhella sp. | reverse complement strand
TTGTTTCGCTCGCACTGCGTGGCTCTGCATTGACCTAATAGATGACGCTCGGGGCAACGTCCATGTAGCCCGCTCGCTCTCGCTCACAAAAAACGTGGTTTTTGTTTCGCTCGCACTGCGTGGCTCTGCATATCCTATGCAGATTTTGAAAAAAATAAACTGTTTTATTATTAAAGTTTTTTGTGGAGAGGGGGAGGGTTTGGGAGGGGGAGAACACCCAGCTAATATTGAGCAAAGCGAAATTTAGCGTCATTTCAAGGTGCTTCAAAAAATAGGTTCTCCCCCTCCCAATAAAAACAAAAAACCTAAAATAAACCTAAAATAAACAAACAAAAAATTATTTTGCTGTGTATTCTACACCGAGTTCTTTTAGTTCGTTGAGTACGTGTTGCATAAGCTCGGGAACTTTTTGTTCAACGGGTGCGGTGAGATCTGTTCCTAGGGTTGTGTAATCGAGAGGTTCGATCCCAAAAACGATGCAGTCGGGGCGTTTGCCTGTGAGGTCGCACATGATAAGGGTGTCCACGAGGTCGGTTTGATGCATAGAGTCTGTGAAACCGCGGCTTTTTCTGAGGTCGTCTCCGGTGAGTTTATAGAGCGTGCCTGCTTCATAGCCACCTTTTACGGCATCGACGATAATAACTTTATCGTATTGCATAAGGGTTTCCATAAGAATAAAGCCAAGGGTGCCACCGTCTAACAGTTTGACATTTGGTGGAAAATCATAAGCTTCTTGCAAAGCCATAACTGTTTTCACTCCAACAGCTTCGTCGGTGTAAAGGATGTTACCGACGCCAAGAACGAGAATATTCATGTAAATTATCCGAGGTTAGGAAAGTTTTGGTGGATGAGTTCGTGGCAACGCTGAGCAAGTAGGGTCATATTGGGTTTATAAACCTGATCGTCGGCGCCTACCACATCGCCTTTGTGGCGTAATTTATCGGTTACAATGGATGAGAAGAGTACCACAGGCAACTGCCTGAGGGTTTTATCTTCTTTTATTTGGCGACAAAGAGTGTGTCCGTCCATGGAGGGCATTTCAATATCGCTGATGACCACTTGAACAAAGTCTGTAATGGGTCTGTTTTCTTTGTCGCATTGACTGCGAATTTTGACAAGTTCGTCCCATGCTTCTTGTCCGTTGGCCACGATATTAACATCGAAACCTGCTTTGGGGAGAAGGTCGTGTAAAATATCCCTGACAAGACCGGAGTCGTCACAAATAAGCGCTTTTTTGCGAACGGTGGTATTCCAGTCGATGCTTTCGTCAAGAGAAAGTCCGAGAGATGGGTTTAGGGTTGTCATAATTCTTTCAAGGTCAAGAATAAAGATAATTCTGTCTTCAAGTCGAACAAGCCCTGTAATACAACCTTTTGAAAAGGCAGTCATGTAGGCATTTGGCGGATAAACATTTTCCCAGCTGATACGGTGAATACGGTTTACGCCGGAAACTTTGAAGGCAGTGGTAGTGTTGTTAAACTCAGTAACCACGACCTTATCATTTGTTCTGTTGTCCAGAACAGATTTATCGAGCCAAGTACTTAAATCAATAAGGGGAATAATTTGAGAACGTAAGTTAAAAGCCCCTAAAATTGAGGGATTTTTACTTTCGGGTAGTGGTGTAACGTGAGGGAGTTGAATAATTTCCAAAACCTTGGCAACGTTTACACCATAATAACCGCGATAAACAGGGTCTGAGCCCGGCTCATGGATAATTTTGAGAGCGTTTGTACCGGCTTCATCACCGTCTACAATAGCCTCGTCAATAAAAAATTCAACGATTTCAAGTTCGTTTGTTCCACTTTCCAATAGGATATTGGTTTGTGACATGTGTTCCTCCTACAGTATATTCAGAAGTTACCAAATATTCAGAAATTACCAAGATAATAAAAATTCTTCAGCTTTGTCCACTAAAGACTTCGGTGTGGATGCGCCGGCCGTAAGCCCGACTACCTTCATATTTTTAAAAAAATCTTTCTCCAGTTCATCGGCATTTTCTACCAAAACTGTAGGGATGTTTTTTGAAGAAACAAGTTCAGCCAATCTTTTTGTATTTCCACTTTCTTTACCACCAATAACAACCATGGCGTCAACTTTACTTGCCAGCTCCAAAGCTTCTTCTTGGCGTAATCTTGTGGCGTCACAAATGGTGTCTAAAACATTAATGGTAATGTTTTGTGCAACAAGGGTTTCTTTTAATTTTTCAAAACTTGGTCTGTCTTGAGTTGTTTGTGCCGCTAAAACTATATTTTCCTCAGGATGCGAAATGGCGTATTCCATAAGTTTTTGGGTATCGGAAGAAACAACGTATTTACCACAGGCGTAAGAAACAAGCCCGTCTACTTCGGGGTGATTGGCATCGCCATAAAGTAAAAGAGATGGGGTTGGCTGTCCGTTTTTCTCTTCAGTTGCGTGGAAAATAGCATTTTGTGCATCTTTTACTCGTGGACATGTGGCATCACTCAGCACAACATGAGGAAGGTTGTGTAAAAAATTTTCTGTTTCCTTGGGAATACCGTGAGCACGCACCAAAACATTTAAAGCAGGGTCTTGGGTATCCTCATTATCTTTGTTTTGGCTGACGGTCTGTGCAAATGCATAAAAAGGCTCCAAAGCTTCTTTTACATCTTCAACACTTTTAAAACAGCGAACTCCACGCATGGCATACTCTGCCAAAACAAAGGGGTTATGGATAATAGGGCCAAAAGTCCCCACATGTCCACCCTTAGTGACTAATTCGTCGAGTTTGCTGAGTGCTAAAGCAACTCCCATACAAAAACCGGCACGTTTAGAACGTATAACTTCCATCATCCTCTCCCGCAAAATGTTTTTAAGACCTATATGCTTAATCGTAATAAAATCAAGAAGGTTTAGGCTATAAGAGTAAAATTTTAGTAATTGTTAAATCCGCAAGAGCTTTTAGCAAGGTTTACCCCCTTCTTTTTTCCAAAAAACGTGCAAAAGGGGAAAACAATAAACGAATATTAGACGGTATAAATATTTTTGCCAAAATAAGGTAGCTTATGGCAAAAAGACTGCCACTTATAAAAATAAGAATACAATGTTGCCATAGTTGACTATATCCTGAGTTTTCAAACAGCGTATCAAGATATTTTCCGACAGGCGTGATACTTAGGTAGCAAAGTACCGTAGGTATAACATTTAGTAGCATATTTTTCCCAAAAA
>CAYJHY010000246.1:0-3210 GCA_964369875.1 uncultured Mailhella sp. | reverse complement strand
GAAAATGCCCAAGGCGTCGGCATGGAGTTTGTTAAAGCCGCCTCCCTTGAAACCCATGGTGATGTGCTTATCGAAGGCGCCGCCAAGCTCGGGGTGAGCGGTAACTCCATGCAAAGTTTAGCGAGCATTTCCGATGCCTCTGTCGGTAATATTGTCAATCGTACTTCCTTTATTTCCGTAGCTGAAAGCGGAAGCGGAGCAGGTTCTGTTCTTTCCGACGGCACTAACTTGCGTGTAGTTGATGCTGCGGGCTCAAGCCATGATAACGGTTTTGCCCTTTGGGTACAGCCTCTTTATCAAGATATAAGCTCAGACGGCTTCAAGTCAGGCAATTTCAAATATGGTTACGACAGCGATTTCTTTGGCGCCAGTGTCGGTGCGGATTACACCTTTGACAAAACCTTCCGTGTGGGTGCGGCCTTCCATATCGGTACAGGCGAAAGCACGTCAAACGGCGATTTTGCCTCCACCAAAAATGAATTTGATTACTACGGTATGTCTTTATACGGTGCGTACTGGCTCGGAGATTTGGGCTTGTCTGCCGATATCGGTTACACTGAAAGCGGTAACGAGGTTCGCCAAAAAACAAGCCTAGGCACCCTCAGCGCAGACTTCGACGCCAGTGTCTTTACCGTCGGCACACGGGCAGAGTATAGAATCGATATGGGAGATGCACAAATTGTGCCTCATGTCGGTCTAAGATATAATCGTCATAGCGTGGAAGATTATAACACCAAGATTGCAGGCGAAACAGCCTTCCATACCAAAACAGAAACGGCAGATATCTTCGCTATCCCCGTCGGCGTGGCCATTGAGGGCGATTTCACCACCGCAAGCGGTATAAAAATCAAACCAAAAGCAGATATTGGCGTACAATTCACCATGGGGGACTTGGATGTTGCCCAAAAAGTCAATATTGCCAATGTCAGCGGTATAGCCACCCTCGATAACGAAATCTTCGATCCCGTCACCTTTGTCGGTGGGGTAGGGCTGGGCATTGAAAAAGGAAACTTCAGCCTTAACCTTGGTTATAAAATCAACGCTTCAAGCAACGTCGTAAGCCATGGCGTGCACGGTGTACTCACGTTTAAGTTCTAATTCCGAGTGTCATGATCAAACCAAAAACGTGTAAAGAAAGTCGACAACAATGTCGGTTTTCTTTACACGTTTTTTGCATGTAAATTATATTTATTTAGTTATTTTAGCACATTGATTCATGGAATATTTTTTGCATACAACTCCTTGTGATAACTTATTATCAATTTAAAAAATAAAAATTTTGAGGATGTTTATGAAAAAACTACTTACTGCTTTTGTTTGTGGATTATTTTTAACTGTAGGCGCAAGCCATGCAAATGCCGCTTATTTTGCTGACTGGGACTTTAATTTTGATATGTCAATATCTGCCATACCCAGTGAATACGTTTTTGCAGAAAGCGACGGCTCAATTTCTTGGCTTTCCGGCAACAATTTGAGTAATCTTTCTATTCAAAGCAACGATGCTTTGGGCATGTTTGATAATGCTATTACTTCGACTAGCCTTATAATGGGTAGTCAAAGCGAACCGTACCAATTGCCAACATCATCTTTTTTGGGCCACACAGTTACCCAAAGTAAAGAAGCAAATACTTCGGAAATGCCGATGTACTTAGCCAACCTAGCTTTTAGCTATTCAGCTACTGCACCCAATGGTCAAAGTCTTAATCTCAGTTACAACATTCCTCTCAAGTCATTTTATGACGCATCTAGTAATACTTCATATTTGTATTATTCACTTAGCGAGGTATCTGCAAGAGGATCGTCAGCTATGCAGTATGAGGGTGAGTTTGTAAGATTTTCAGGTGCTGGTTTGCTTTTCAACGACGCCATCGAAAACATATTCCTTGGAGATTTTGACACGCATGCGGGATGGAGCTTTTCTGCTACAGAAGAAACTCCTCCTGCGCCCACTCCCGAACCTGCAACAATGCTTCTTACCGGCTTAGGTCTAGCTGGCTTAGGTTATATGAAACGCCGTCGTAACAAAGCATAACAACTAAAATATATTCCTAAGTTCTTACCGAACAAAATCCATTTTTTCGTAAAAACGGATTAAATAAAAACACTCAAGATTCAAACTATCATGAACCTTGAGTGTTTTTTGTTCTTCAATATCACTACGCTTAAATGAAGTGTTTAAAGCTTTGACAGAATTATTTTTATTGAAAAAAACCTACCCCTCGTATGACGCGCGCATCTCTACAAGTTTACGCGCAGGCTTTGTGCAACACGTTTTGCGCTTGCGAGGGCGAAATGGATATTATACCCGCCGAGAAGCCCTGTAATATCAAGAACTTCACCTATAAAGTATAGTCCGTTATGGAGAGTGCTTTCCATTTGGTTATTGATTTGGCTGACGCAAACGCCACCCCTCGCGGCTTCCGCTTTCTTAAGGCCTTGTGTTTTTTGCGGTGTACAGCGGTAATTATGGATATTGTTACTTAAAATAAGTCTGTTTTTCTTGGATAACTCAGCAACTTTTGTGTTGTGTAGTTCCTTGGGGATAAGGCGCTCCGCCAATCTTTCGGGAAGATAGGCAGTCAAGA
Source organism: uncultured Mailhella sp. (assembly GCA_964369875.1). Lineage (GTDB taxonomy): Bacteria > Desulfobacterota > Desulfovibrionia > Desulfovibrionales > Desulfovibrionaceae > Taurinivorans. Next base: position 625 of record CAYJHY010000246.1, on the reverse strand, counting down.
GGTTTTTCAGATTTTTTTTCCCTGCCGTGACTTCATGCATAATGTCGATAATATTAATTGTAGGCAGAAAATTAATGCTGAGACTGTCGCCTTGCTCCCAGTGACAAGAGGCAACCAAGGTCGCCGGTCCACTGATTCCTTGATGGGTAAAAAGCAAAGGACGTATTTTGCAAGGGTCTTCGATCACAGTATTTTTCTTGTGCACTTGTATAGCCACGGGTAAACTTATACCTTCAAGACCGAGCAAGCTATGTGATGGATTTTCCATAGGGCAAAGCACAAAAGGCGCAAGCACGGGATAAAATTCGTGCACACTGTGCCCCCATTTTTTGGCAAGGCGCAACCCGTAATCAGTGGCTTTAATTTGTGGATAGGCCGTGGAACCTGTGGCAATCACCAGATTGGGAGCTTGTAAAAGAGTATCGTTAACTTCCAAATGATAGTTTTTATCGTTCTCTTCTGTATAGTAAATTTTAGAAGGGCTTTCTCCTAAGTAAAAATCCACGTGTTTACAGGCTTGCACAAGGCTTTCAATAAAACATTTGACAGGTTTGAGGCAAAAAATTTGCCCATATTCCCGTTCTTCGTGAGGGATGTCAAAGGCTTGTAAAAGGCTTAATATTTC
>CAYJHY010000245.1:0-3219 GCA_964369875.1 uncultured Mailhella sp. | reverse complement strand
TGGTGGAGGCGGGGGGAATTGAACCCCCGTCCGCAAACGGTCCACGCAAAGCTTCTACAGGTTTAGTTTGGGTATAAAGTCACCAAGTTCTTGACCCCCAAACGGGTGGTACTCGGTTAGCCCCATGTAAGTTCTCACAAGCTACCCACAAGACAAAGCAGTTTGCCAGCCTGATGATTTGTCGCCGCACCGATATATCAGACATCTATCGGATTGACGTAACCCCCGTGGGGGTTAGTGTTACGTTAACTGCAATTAAGCAGCCATAGCGTAAGCGTAATCGTCATTGTTTGCAATTACATTGTTGCCGCTTTTTACGAGGCCAGCGGCGCCTCGACCTGCCACTTTGGCTTCTTCATCTACGTCGAAGCCAATGCGCCCCCAAAGGAGTCAAAAGAATATAAGGTCAAAATCATTTATTGTAAAGGATTTTGAAAGAAAAAAATAAAAAACAAAGGATATATTTTAAAAAGAATATCAAAGCTTATTGCATTTAGTGCCGGCATAGGTAAAATTCCCCTTTACCATGCTGTAAAAACTTCCTTTATCTATCCCGATAGGCCTACCGCAAAGACACCAGATTTTGCCGTCATGCTCGTCAACATCATACATTTTACTGATGCGTTCTTTATGACAACGAACAACCTCGCCCTGCCCAAGTTTTTGGTATTTCCATAATTTACGGCGACACGCCGAACATTTCATAGTTAACATATAAAAATTTTACAAAATATATAAAAAAAGGCAAGCTTAAAATTTTTCATCCAGAATACAATACATCTCATTCCAATTTACTTATTCTTGGGAGGGGGAAAACCCCTTTTGTGTACAAAAGGGAGTTTTCCCCCTCCCAAACCCTCCCCCTTTCCTCAAAAAACTTTAATAGTGGAACGGTAAATTTTATAAAAAAGATGCTTTTTATTATATCATACTTTTAGTTTTAGAAAGAATTAAAACGACAGGAGAAGTAATGAGAGATGCATACAAAAAAACAGCCAAAACACGATATTTTGGCTGTTTTTTAGCTTATTTAAAAAACGAAAATTATTCCATAGCTTCAATAGCTTGCATAATAGTATTATTGGGGTTGGTAGCGCAGTAGCTTCCAAGGTGAGTTCCGAGTTTGGTCATCCATTCATCACTGATAACAGTGTTATCGCTTTGAGCGCTGATATAACCGTCAATCCAGAAAATCAACATGGTCATATCATTTTGGTTAGATTTAAGGAATTCTGAACATTTAATAGTTGCCATGTCGGTATCTTGTGCAAAAGCAGGGCTTGAAAAACCAACAAACGCAGCTAACAAAGCAGGAAGTAAAAATTTCAATTTCATTTTGAACTCCAAGTGGACATTTTGTCCTTTAAATTTAGTGTTTACAATAGCTACTTCATATAACTATGTACTTGATTTTAGTTTTTATACTTTTATTTGTCAAGCAAAATAGAAAGTCATGACATTCCAAGTTACTTATTCTTGGAAGGGGGAAAACGCCCTTTTATGCGCAAGGGAGAGTTTCCCCCCAAAAAACTTCCCCCTTTCTTCAAAAAACTTTAATAAATGAGTGCTAAATTCAAAAACAGTATATTTTTGTTATATCATATTTATAGTTTTAAAGAGAGGGGATGCGTAAAATCGAAACCACCTTTCAATAATAGCTATTGACAAACATCTAATGAAAAATTATGATGGTATATCAAATTCTAAAACAGTATTCTGTGGAGACAGTAATGAAAAAAAACATTTTAGTTCCTTTCTTGACCTTGGCATTTATGCTTGTTCTTTCTTCTTATGCTATGGCTCGAGACATCACCATTGTTAACTCTTGTGGCTTTCCTCTTTATGGTCTTGATATTTCTGACACCAACAGTTCAGAAGGTAACTCCTTGCTTGACGAACCATTGGCTAACGGAGACTCTATTGTTATTGAAATTCCAAGTGACGATGGTTGGGATCTTATTGCTATGGCTGAAGATGAGTCATACGTTGCTTTTGAAAACATCAGCTTTGAAGGCGTAAGCAAAGTATACCTTTATGGTGATGGATCTATCGCAGGCGAATAATTTTCTTTTAGAAGGAGATTATCACAATTCGATTTCTTAGCTATTAAGCCTATCCAGGGGAAAAGCTTTTTTTGTCAAACAAAAAGGTTTTTCCCCTTTATATATTCTGTAACGCTATACAAATGAATTTCACAACAATTTCTTTCACAAAAAGTCAAACTGTGAAACGGAAAATAAGGAAAAATCATGAAAAGCTTTTCATATACATCTAACAATTTTTTTTCATTAATTATTTGCTTTACCCTGAGCCTTGCCATGGTTCAGAACAGCTCATCTTTCGCTCTGGCAACAGAATTGACCGCGTCCGATTTTGAAGGATTACTGGAAAGAGCCGAGAGAAGGCGCAATCAAACTTCTCAAACCATGGAAAAAAGCACGCTCATTATCGTTGCAGAAGATGATGATAGTTTGGCCTTTGGTACCGGCTTTGTTGTGGCACAAAATTATGTTCTTACCAATGGCCACGTGACCGAAGGGGCGGATACAATTTATGTCGCCGGGCAAGATTTTGACCTTATTGAAGTAAAACTTATAGCAGAAATTAATACCGACACTGATGATTTTGCTTTATTACATTTTAAATTTCCCACTCAACTGCCAATTTTATCCTTCAATTACGATGTTCAAAGGGCGGATGTTGTCAGCGCTTGGGGATACCCTGTTTTAGTGACACAATTTGACAAGCGATTTAATGATTTAGTGGACGAAGGGGAATTTACAGGCCTTCCCCCCATTGTTTACACCCAAGGGCACATCAGTTCTTTCGTTGATAAAGATGGAGCAAGAAACGTTATTCACACCGCCAGTATTGCTGGTGGTAACAGTGGCGGCCCCCTCGTAAATACTTCCGGAGAAGTTGTCGGCATTAATACATGGGGAGCTTCCGAGGATGATGGTGGAACCACTATTAATGGAGCACTCACCGCACAAGACGCTGTAGCTTTTTTACGTAAACATGGCGTAAATCCGTTGATCGTAGGTGAAAATTTTCAACCGTCCATGCAAACTACGCAAAGCCCATCACAAATTGCAAGCCAACCAAATCGACCAAATTTTCCGAGCCCACCCAATCAGCCTGCACCACAATCTCCATCAGGTGGCATTTCAAGCATATCCTCCATTACCCAAACCATCACCAATAACTTACCAAATCAAG
>CAYJHY010000244.1:0-3243 GCA_964369875.1 uncultured Mailhella sp. | reverse complement strand
AAACCTGTAGTAAGGTTGCAACGCAAACACTGCCCTGCTCTTTGATGTAAATCAAAGGAGAAAACAAGAGAGTTTTCTTTCTGTTCATGGAAATTTAAGCGGATATCATAAGCACCGTCTTCCGCGCCACCAAAAAGGGCTTCAAAAAATTCATCGGTACGGGTGGCAGGAAGCATCTCATCTAAAAAAGCTTGATCGAACATATAAAACCTCAACATGATAATATTTAAATTTTGCTCAAAAAACTATAGCGTATTTTTTTTTATATGCATAGTTTTTTTTTGTTTATAGATTTTTTCTGTTTAGATTTTTTGGGGTAGATTTTTTTGGGTAGATTTTTTTGGGGGAAATGATTTCCCCCAAACCCCCTCAATTCGCGCAAGCCCTACACTTCGTGTAGAACTTGCGCGCTTGACTCGGCTTGAGCTCTTAGCTTTTTTGTATATCCTTTTCAAGCACACCTTTTTTAAGGTGTTTTTTACTGCCAAATTCTTTTAAACGTTCGAGTAAAAAGTTTTCGAGTAATTTGTCATCTTCGGGGGTAAGGATTTTTTTCTTCAAATTAAAAGGAAGTTTTTCCTTTGCTTTTTTTAAATTAGCGAGGGGAATTTCCGCTCTGGCCATGACCTTGTGCCCCCCTGCGGAACCGTATTTAAGAAAAGCTTTTTGCGCCAATAATCCTAAATTGATATTGCTTCCTCTAAAAATACAAATGGCGTGTTTGTTATACGTACCTGCTACGACAATGTATTTCAATCCGTGTATCTTGAGGAAGAAATCTGCAATAACCACTAAAATATCAGGACTATCCACGTGGGACAAGTAGGTAAAATGTCCAAGTCCGCAAGGTCTGAAGCTTTCAAAAGCACGGCTGAAATAGGGGAGCCACTCGGGTAAATATTCACTTCTGATAATGCGAAGCAAAAGGTTTTGGTCGGCAAAGCGTGATAAATAATGATAGGCACGCAAGTCGGTTTCTGTGCACTGTCTGCCAAAAACTCCTGTGTCTGTACGTATGCCGTACTGCAAGGCAGTAGCGAGATATTTACCGGGCTTGATGCCTGCCGTATAAAAATATTCCGTGAGCATGGTGCAGGTGGCACCGTAATCGGGGCGAATATCAATAAGTTTCGGTAAAGCCGTTTCGGCGTTGCTTGGTACTTCACTTTTGTCGATACATGGTTGTTTAATAAGCTTTTCTCTGGGGACTTCGTGCAGTATTTCTGTACCCTCTTTGTCACATTTTTTATTTTGCTTTGCGTCACACGTTTTTTTTTCAGTGCTGTTTTCTTTGTCGGCATCTTTGCAAAGAAGTGGTAAAGGATGGTGATCTATAAGCACAGAAAAATTAATTTTTGCAAAAAGTGGGCTGTGATGGGGCTGAGAATCCACCAGAGCAAAGCGGTCGAAATTTTGGAGCATTTCTTCGTTATAGAGACAAACAGGAATGCGCAACATGCGGATCATGGCTAAATTATCGGGTCTTGAGATGGCATTAATCCGTGCGATCTCCACATTTTTCACTTTTTTGCGAAACATGTATTTCAAAGCCAAAGCAGAGCCCAAAGCGTCAGGGTCGGCATTAATCAAAATAAGCCATCTATCTTCTTTTTTTAGCAAACTTTCCAATTTTTCCAATTGACTGTTTAAAGACCGAAAATATGCCATGATAAGTTACTCTTACAAAGATTTTACTCTTTCATGCTAAGGGTTTGAAAAAAAGGAATGGATTTTTCAATTTCTTCCCATTGAAATACTTCTATAACATGAATCGTATTTTTTGCCAAGGCTTGCATAACATTGGAACAAAAATCTTTCTCAATTTCCAAATGATAGAGCGCCAAGTGCTTGTCTTTTGGGTTTTTCTTGTTTCCGACTTGCTTAAAGCTTGAGCTGTCAGAACCTTGCAAGGCGTCGCTTTCGGGGTGTTCCTCACGTTGTCGTTGTTGCAGTTCCGATGCGCTATAAGGTGAAGACCAATGCGCCAATACAACTTTTTCCATAAGGTTTTTATTGGTAATGATGTTTTTTTGTTCAAAGGCCAAGGCATGTGCCACATCGAGACAAAGTTTGACATCGTGAAATGCAGGTTGCAACAAAATATCTTGGTAATCACTAAAGCATGCATTATCGATATTTTCAAAAGCAAGCAGGGAAAGAGGAAGATGCTTTGCCCAAGACTCTAAAAATACAATAAGTTTTTCCTTGGCAAAGGGACAATCTGTCGGGGGTAAATGCAAAACCGCAAGCCATGGTCGGAGTTCTTGGCAGTGCTGAAAAATTGCTTGGCAGACTATAGCATAAGCCGTGAAATCTTGAGGATTATCACTTAAATACCAAGGATTCAGCCATTTCGTATGCTCATCAAAAGAAACCGAAAAATTGGTGTAAGGTGCCGTTTTTTCGAAAAAATCATGGGGTACAAAACTTGGTAAATGTATGTGCCAACCAAGGCTTTGTTTTTGTTCCTGGGGGATTTCTGACAAATCGGGTAAAGACGGTTCAAAACATAATAATTCGACTTCTTTTACTTTGTTTTGCAAAAAAGCTATGTTTTCAGCCAGTGTTCCGCATAAAACCCAAGAGGGGACGGCAATATTATAAAGATATGTACACCCGCTCATAAGCAATCAATCTTTGAAAAAATAATCAACAACATCGGAAAAACGCTGAGCGGTGAAACACGTTGTCGTACTTTTTATATAGCGTTCGTCAATAATGCTTGGACTGAATTCTTTTGTTGTCTCTCCAAACTCAATTCCTAATTTTTGCGCCACATCTTGCCCTTTTCCTGTGGATACGAGAGCACTTACGGCAAAGTTGGCGTTGAGACCAAAAGCTACATCTTCTTTTTTATCGCCGATCATGGCACAAAGTTTTGGATCAAGATTGTGCTTTTTTTGTAATTGTTCCCACATGCCAAGGGAAGGTTTTCTACACTCACAAGCCTCTTCGGGACTGTGAGGACAAAAAGCGGTGTCGCAAATGTCCACCCCAAAGGCTTTGAGTTGACGGACTAATTCTTCTTGACAAGCCATTAAATCTTGGACTTGAAAATAACCTCGCCCAATGCCTGACTGGTTGGTCACCACAAAGATTTTTATTCCTTGGGTGGCTATTTTTTGGAGCGCGTCGCCAACCGTCGGCAAAAGACAAACCCCCTTGGGATCGCTGAGGTAATGTTTATCTTCGATAAGCGTTCCGTCCCTATCCACAAAGAGGGCTTGTATCTTTTTCATAATG
>CAYJHY010000243.1:0-3247 GCA_964369875.1 uncultured Mailhella sp. | reverse complement strand
GAAGGCAACGTGCCTTTCTGAAAAAGTCAAAAATTGACTTTTTCAGTATCGACTAGATAATCAATCAGAAAAGAACTCAGACCTCTGTAGTTATAAATAAAGCTATAATTTTGTATAATATAAATCAATACTTGCATAAAACTGCAACATGCAGGCTCATGCAAGTATTGATTTATTAGAAAATATGCTTAATCTTAAATGGTCGATGCTATACGCAGATATGCCTTTGTCGAAAAAAGTTTTAGAAAGGCTTTCGATGTCAAAGAAACAGTCACCTATGGCAAGATGCAATCGATTGAGGAAAGTGTGAAAAAACATTAAAGGTTCCGATGCGTATTTTATGTCACAATCAGATTCCACAGAAAATATGGGGCTTATTCCCATAAAACGTACTTTTGCAGAAAAGGCGCGCTTTTTCTTTGGTAACAACATCGCTTCCATCATAGTTTTAGGATTACTTCTCTTTTTATGCTCTCTGATTGTAGATCAAGCAAGCGAGCAATACCGTTGGCAGTGGAACAGAATCTGGCGCTATGTAGGAGTTTTCACAGAAAACGGATTTAAACAAGGCACGCTTTTTGAAGGTCTCAAACTAACGGCTCAGATTATTTTTTATAGTCTTTTTCTGGCCATAGGTATAGCTATAGCCTTATGCTATGCAAGACTTTGCAAATCCCCCGTTGCCCGCTCTTTAGCCATTTCTATAGTTTCTATAGTAAGAAACACGCCTCTTCTTATACAATTATTTGTTTTTTACTACGTTTTTGCACCTATTTTTTATTTTGACAATTTCAACTCCGCAGTTCTAACCCTCGCCTTATTTGAAGGTGCTTATTTATCTGAAATTTTTCGCGGGGGCATTTTATCCGTTTCCAAAACACAATGGGAAGCTTCTTTCAGCCTTGGGATGGATACCGAACAGTCTTTGCGCCTTGTCATCATCCCCCAAGCTTTACGTAATATATTGCCTGCCTTTTCCGGACAACTTATCTCACTTATAAAAGATACTTCCCTTGTCAGTGCCATTGCCGTAGCAGACCTTACCCAAAAAGCCAGAGCCCTTATCTCCGAAACATTTCTTTCCTTTGAAACATGGCTTCTTGTGGCTATATTTTATTTTGCCTTAACAACTATGGTCAGTATCCCCGCTTATTTTTATAATAAGTATTCTTCAAAACATTTACGAGGTTAATATGAAAGGTGTTTTTTCTTCACTGTTTAGAGTTGTATCCGGCCTAATGCTTTGTCTTGGACTTTTGTTTTCTCAGTCAAACCTTGCCTCGGCGCAAGAAACCATTGACAGAATAGTGGAACGCGGAGTATTGCGAGTAGGTTTTTCCTCCTTTGTTCCTTGGGCTATGCAAGACAAAGAAGGCAAGTATATCGGTTTTGAAATCGATGTGGCCACCCGCCTTGCCAAAGACCTTGGAGTAGAATTACAGCTTATTCCCACCAACTGGGACGGTATTATCCCTGCCCTAATGGCCGGTAAGTTTGACGTGATTATTGGCGGCATGGGCGCTAATGTTCAACGTGGTTTGAGCGTTAACTTCACCGTTCCCTATGATTATGCTTTGATGGACGCCATTGTCAGTAAAAAATCACCAAAAAAGCTTATGAAACTGGAAGACTTGAATGACAAATCCGTTATTGTTGCGGTACGCACAGGTTCTTCGGCGGCTTTTTTGGCCAATACTCAGCTTCCAAATGCAACCAAGCGCTTTTTTAATGAAGAAGCGCCGGCAGTGGAAGAAGTACTTTCAGGTCGAGCCCATGTCTTTATTTCTGCTCGCCCGCTCCCCACAATTATTGCCGATAAAAACCCCGATCTTGTCAGTAAAAACTTTGAAATTACCACCTATAGAGAACCCATCGGCTTTGCTGTGAGAAAGAATGAATTTAACACGCTCAACGTCTTTGATACTTGGATCAGACAAATGCATGGCATCGGCTGGCTGGAAGAAAGAAGCAACTACTGGTTTAGCACCACAAAATGGCAAGATCTTATACAACAATAATTTACACTTCTTATTCCATTATACACGCCATTTCTGTTTATTTTTCTTTTTTTCTTTTTTTTGGGGGAAATGATTTCCCCCAAACCCCCTCAAATTAGATTCGCGTGCCCCCACCCCATTTCCTCAAAAAATTTTAATTCAAGGGATATTATGTCGCAAATATTAGGTTATAGTAAAGCCCGCTCTTGGAAAAGTCTCAACAAGCATGATTATTTGCTTTTGTTGTCACTTGGGCTTTTTTTAGCCTATTGCATCCTCAAGATATATCAAAATATCAGCCTTGATTTTGGAATTATCGTTCCCTATATCTATAGAATCGACAAAGAAGGGGAAGTGGTGTTGGGAGCACTGACACAAGGCCTTCTAACAACCCTACGGCTTGGTTTTTGGTCCATGACTCTCGGCCTCGTCATTGGCGTTGTTATGGGAAGTTTGTCTGCCCACACTCGCGGATTTGCGGCCTTGCCGGCAAGACTTTATACCCAAGCCATTAGGAACACTCCCCCTCTTATCCTTTTATTTATCACTTTTTTTCTGGCGTCCTATATTTTTACCGAAAGCCTTTTACAATTTGAATTCTACCTTTCAAAATGCTCTCCATGGATACAAGAAACTTTCTATGCCTTGGTTGCCCCCAAAGGAAAGCTGGATATCATGTTTGCCGCCGTCATTACGCTCGGCCTCTACGAGGGAGCGTATATCACAGAAATCATACGCGGAAGTGTTGAAAGCATCCCCAAAGAACAGTGGGAAGCCTCCGGCTCCATCGGCTTTTCAAAATGGCAAACCATACGTCATATTATTTTGCCTCAAACCATAAAATTAGCCTTACCGCCCCTAATAGGGCAAAGTATCAATACTTTTAAAGACAGTGCGCTGGCTTCCATTATAGCTTTACCTGAACTCACCTTTCAAAGCGTTGAAGTTATGACAGCAACAAATATCACCTTAGAGCTATGGCTTGTCGTTGCCGGATTTTATTTTCTTATTGCTTTTTTTCTGGAAAATTTGGGACACTTTTTTGAAAAAAGGGTCAAATGGTATAATTGAGTACTGCGTAAGCCTCTGTTTTTTGACAAAAAACAAAAAAATTTAAAGGGGAAAAACTAGAGCGTGTTCACATAAATTGATTTTTTGTGTTATATCAAGGAAGATGAATTTGCTTTGACGGTCATGTACATAGACGTACATGACCGAAAAGCAAGTGAAATCTGACGCAGAGAGAACCG
>CAYJHY010000242.1:0-3248 GCA_964369875.1 uncultured Mailhella sp. | reverse complement strand
CTTGATAGTCAGGTAGGATCGGCAAATATTACCAATACAAGTAAAGGTAGTATCATCGTTGTGTCCTACTCCGATCCGGCCTATGGTATTTATGCTGATGCCAATTCATTAGATATTGACAATAAAGGAATTATTCAAGCAAATTCATATAATTCTAACAGTTATGAATTATATGCGGCAGGCAGAACAAATGTTACTGTAAAAGACTGGAAAACACGCTTGGTTATGCCAAGTGAAGAAGGGCAAGTGGGGCAACGATACGTTTTTGGCGGTGATCAAGGGGCAAGTATTTATTTTGATAACGGAACTTTTATTCCAAGAGTTGATTCTGGGGTAAAGCTTACGTATGGGGAACAATATGCCATTGCCGATTTAATTGATATGAGTACCGATTCGCAAGGAGTCGCTTCAGGGCCGGCAATCAACGGGGCTTTTGGCTCTGTTGCCACCGAACACCCCTATCTTAGAGCTACTTTGCATGGTGGAACACAAGATGTTATGCAACAAAGTGTGTCTGTTTTCCCTCATATTAGGAGAGGAAACAACCCCCTTTCTGTTCAATCGATAGAATCTGTCAATCAAATATTAAGAGCTGTGGGCAGTTCTGCAATGTCTTTTCAAGGGGGAAGGAAGAAATCATCGGGGTTTGTAGGGGTTGGAGCAGGCTCTGATTATGTGGATATGGTAGACACCAAAATGGGCGAAAAACGCTGGTATGCCTTCTTTACTCCCTTGGGAAATTATACCAGTATCAATGAGTATGATTATCATGGGTATACCGCAGGAGTTTCCGGTGGTTTGACTTATGCTTTTAATGATTCTTTTTCCTTTGGTTCACATTTCTTTATAACCAATGGTAAAAGCGATATGAATATATTCGATATGGAAACCGAAAGTTTTTCTGCGGCTCTTGGTTTGCATGCCACCTATAACATTACCCCCGAATGGTATACCAGAGCTCAAGTTATGGGTATCTATGGGAAGAATGAAAGTGATTACGCACTTTCTGATCTTGGCTTGAGCGGTTATGATGAATATGACAATGCTGCTTTTTATGGTTCTTTGCATACAGGTTATGTATGGAATATAAATGAAAATAACAGTATTACCCCCGAAATCGGAATCTCTTACCTTGGTATGAGTATGAATAGTTTTAATATGAATTTCCAAGGAGTTGGATATACAGGGGGGTATGATACCAAGTATGATGATGTTACCTATAATGGTGTTTATGCCGAAGCTTCAGTGCGCTATGAAGGTGACTTTGCTGTCGGAGAAAAAGGAGATAGTTTCCTTCGTCCGTCTATCGGGGTGGGAGTTCGCCAAATTTTGGGCGGTGACGACATTGAATCATCATTGGTGTTCTTGGAAGACAGATATACAACACATGCGGATATGGCAAGCACAACTGTTACAGCAAATGCAGGTATAGAGTTTGTTAAAGGTGACTTTAGTATTGGTTTAGAATATTATGGAGAATATGACGAACATCGCACCAGCCACGGCGGAATGATGAATTTAAATTTTAAGTTTTAAAGTTTGCTGAGGGGTTTCACCCCTCATACTCCCCACCAAAGGGAATAATTCCCTTTGGAAACCCCATAAAGTTTCTTTTTACTTGCTTTGGCAAGTAAAAAGAAAATAGCTGAGGGGGATTTGGCAAAATCATTTCCCTCTCCCCAAAATAGATAAATTGAATGACATGATGTTCTTCAAATTTTAAAATAAAAAAAACTTGACTAATTAATGAATATGAGCTAATTTCTCTTTCGTGAGTGCGCTTGTAGCTCAGTTGGATAGAGCAACTGCCTTCTAAGCAGTCGGCCAGGAGTTCGAATCTCTTCAGGCGCGCCATAATATTTCGAGGGTTTACGCTAGTTTTAGCTGTGAACCCTTTTTTTTATTTAGCGACATCTTTGTAGATCATTGAAAAATTTTTATGGTTATCACAAAAAGTAAATTGGATCCTTTAAGGGTATTTTTTATAGTTTTATTTGTATAGAGTGATGACATATAACGAGTTAAAATTATAGTTTTATTCAATAATCGCAAGTGAGGTTTACTTATGTGCACAGAAAATAGTTGTTCTCCTGTCCCTATACAGTATTTTCCTGCAGTTTATTTTGAAATCAGTGACATCTGTAATGCCACATGCCCTTGGTGTGAGCGTGGTTCACGAACGAGAAAAGATCGACCATTTGAAAGTAATAAAGGCAACAGAGGGAAAACGTTTATTCCATTAAGCGTTTTTAAGGATAGAATTTTATTTTTGTTAAAAAAGAAACTTATTGTTCAAAATCGTACGGTTATACATCTCTATAATTGGGGAGAACCTTTTTTACATCCTTATATTTATGAAATTATAAGCTTTTTAAAAGAAGCGGGGTTGTACTGTGGTCTGAGTACAAATGGTTCGATAGAGATTGAAAATAAAGTCCCCTTTGATCATGTGCTTCATCTTTATATGTCTATGCCCGGGCTTACTCAGGAATCATACGATAGGGCGCATGGATTTTCGGCGAAAAAAACTTTGGAAACCATTATAAAGAGCGTAGAAAATGCTAAAAAAGCAAATATAAATCCTGAATCAATTCGCTTGTATGCTCATGAATACAAACAAAACAAGTTAGAAATAAAGCAAATAGAAAAATTTGCTCGTAACTTAGGTGTTTCTTTTTTAACAAATAGAGCTTTTTTTAACTGTTTTGAGTATGCAGAACAATATATGCAGGGGGATTTGCCTCCAAAAATACTTGAAAAAGCTCAAGAAGACCTTTATTTGCGCAGTCCGGAGAATTATATCATGCCGGAAAATGCTGTAAACTCTTCTGAAACATGTGGGCAATTTTTATATCTTAGTCTGTCTCACACAGGAAAGCTTTCTGTTTGCTGTAATACTAGCTTAGAACCGGATGAATATGAGATATTGGATTTTGACAGTAATCCTGAAATTACTTACAGCGAAATTCAAGCTACAAGGTTAAATTCAAGTTTTTGCATTAAGTGCCGAAAGCTGGGTTTAAACAGGGTGCTCTTTTAAAGTTTTTGCCTAATCGGTCAATGAATTGTATTACAAAGTTGTAATAATAAAACTTATTTGTTTAGTTTTAAATTAATGAGTTTTCATACTGTAATACACAGATACGTTAGGGGGTTGCAATAAAAAATGCAAACCTTTTTTTGTGTTTATTAAGATATGAAAACTTTATAAAAGTTAAAGTTTTTTGTGGAGAGGGGGAGGGTTTGGG
>CAYJHY010000241.1:0-3274 GCA_964369875.1 uncultured Mailhella sp. | reverse complement strand
TAGTGTCAACGGTGGCTTGGTCGGAACCTGTAGCGGTGTTGCCGTCGCTGTCGGTCACGGTGGCGTTAATGCTTACGTTTTCGCCTTCGGCGGGGCGGGCTACAGAAACATCGATACCGTTGTCAATTTGGTCTTGGGTGATATTGCCTTCAAAAATAACTTCATTGTTTGCGTCGGTAATAACTACTTTATCGCCTACGCTCACGTCTTCACCAAAGGAAACTGTTGCATTGACAGTATCACTTTGTGCTTCGTCGGCATTGAGTGTACCGTCGTTATTGGCGTCGGTAGTAATTTCAACAGAAACATCGACGGAGGAATTACCTTCACCAAAGGTGGTGTCAACGGTGGCTTGGTCGGAACCTGTGGCGGTGTTGCCGTCGCTGTCGGTCACAGTGGCGTTAATGGTTACTTTTCCGCCATCTTCGGGTTTAGTGATATTGGCAAAACCATCAACAGGCAAATCAAGTCCGTTGGTCACTTGGTCTTGACTCAAGTTACCTTCGAAAAGGACATTACCCGCTTGGTCAGTTACGACAACTCTGTCCCCTACACTGACATCCGCTCCAAACTTTACATTGGCAGTAAGTTCACCTTCCATTTCACTTTCATTGAGTGTGCCGTCGTTATTGGCGTCGCTGGTGATAGTTACGGAAACATCGACGGAGGAATTACCTTCACCAAAGGTAGTGTCTACGTCTACTTCATCGGAACCTTTGGCGGTGTTGCCGTCGCTGTCGGTCACGGTGGCATTTATGGTTACTTTTCCGCCATCTTCGGGCTTCGTGATATTGGCAAAACCATCAACAGGCAAATCAAGTCCGTTGGTCACTTGGTCTTGACTCAAGTTACCTTCGAAAAGGACATTACCCGCTTGGTCAGTTACGACAACTCTGTCCCCTACACTGACATCCGCTCCAAACTTTACATTGGCAGTAAGTTCACCTTCCATTTCACTTTCATTGAGTGTGCCGTCGTTATTGGCGTCGCTGGTGATAGTTACGGTAACGTCTACTTCAGATAAGCCCTCACCAAAGGTTTTATCGACAACCGCCACATCTCTGTCGGCTCCGGTATTCCCTTCCTTGTCGGTCACAGTCGCTTCAATACTAAGATCGATTCCTTCTTCCGGTTTTGAAACAGAGACATCAAGCCCGTTTTCGAGCATGTCGTTATCTACAGGGCCTCGAAAAATTTCTTCACCGTTTGGACCGACAACAACAACTTCATCGCCTTCTTCTACATCTTCACCAAACGTGATCGTGACATCTACAACATCTCTATCACCAAATTCAGAGGAAGTGAGCTTACCGTCACCATTAACATCGGTATTAATGGTAACTTTAACTTCTAAATTTTTACTGCTTTCGAGTCGTTCTATTTCTTGCGAGGCACTTGAAGTTTCTGAAGCTTCATCATCGTTATCAGGCTGTTCTTGAGTGCCGTCAAATTCGTAATGTTCTATGGAGCGTGTTCCTTGCTTGAGGTCCAACCCACCCAAGGCATTGATACCATCCATAAGATTAATAGCTTCTCTAAAATCTGAAAACGAACCTTCATCTGCAGTTACGGCATTCGCGGCACCTGCTGCGGGCATAATATCCGTTGCGTCTAACGCCGCAAAAAATGTTTCGCCGTCAATTTCCATTCCGTCAATCTCAAAAGAAGGCATATTTTCAGAACTATAGGTGTTATAGAAACCGTTTATGACAACTTGACCGCCATCGTCAAAGCTTAGTACTAAATCATTTCCTTCCTTTCCGAGACTTACTTCAGAGGTTGAAAAATCGAAGCTGATAACTTCCTCATTTTGAGGGTCATAGGAAATGGTAGTATTCGTAGTGGGTTTTACGAGTGATAGAGCCATTCTTTTCTCCATTTGTTTTAAAAAGCAATTGGTTACAAGGGGATGGTACTTTAGATCTTTACTTATTTATAAGGCTTTCTTGCAAATAAAAAACTATTATCACAAAAAAGAAACGTGACATCGATGTAAAGTCAATTCATAACGTCTGCCTAAAACGGCATCAGACTACTATGAAGCACCATAACACAAATACGGGAGGTATTACTACAAAGTATAACCAATACTTACGGCTATCCTCTGCAAGGAGCTTTTACGCCACTACTTTTGGTAAAAGCTTTACAGATTTATCAGAGTGCATAAAATCCACAACATTAAAGGCATCGTCTCTTTATGCATGACACTTTTATTAACCCAAAGCGTCATTTTCCAAAATCGCAATATAAAGCAAAGGAACTCATTATATTGCAAAGTACGTTCAATAAAAATAATAAAAGTAGCTATAGCAAGGCTATTTATTTTTTGCCACACTTTTATTTAAAGGGTTATATGTTTGACAAGCAAAACATAACAATCATAATAGTTGGTTATTGCGTGATTGTCAACAAAAAAAGCACCTGTGAATCAATGCATGCTTTTATTGAAATCAGTGCAAAGCGCTGTTTGTAATCACTCAGAAATCTTGTATGTGTAAAAAGGTGCCACTTTTTTATTGACTGTTTCTTTTTGTACCTTCTCCATGCGTCATCAACTAAAAACAGCATGACCATTTATAGATTTATAACACGCAACATCAAGCATTTTATAGGCAAAATCAATACCAACCACCCTCTGGCACACTTCTTGCTAAGACACAATCAACTGTTAGAAATAAACTCAAATTGTACTACAACTCAAACAAAGTCAGACAATCAACAAAACAACATAAATAACCACCTCGGAGAAATAAAATGAAAATCAAACTTTTTGCAGCAAGCATCGCATTCGTTCTTTTTACCATGGCAAGCATAAACATGAGCGCAAAAGTATACTCTTTGGCACAACCGACTCTTTACGCAAACCACTCAATCAACCTATAGTTCATCGCCCCTAAAAATATATTTAGTAATAATTAAATAAAATTCATCCTATCAAATAAAGTTATTTTTAGAAAAATTGAAATCATAAAAAACACATAGCACATTATTGTTAATAAAATACCTTTATTTTATTCAACAAACACTGACACACCTCAAAACAACACATTTTTTTATCATGATAATACAATACGATATATAATAAAAAAATATTTATTTTAGTGAAATTTACCTTGCATTTCAAAACCGAAAAACGTATAGTCCGCGAGGAAAATTCATTTTATAACTCTACAAATTATTTTGTCGAAACTTCATTTTTAGATGAATTTTCTAAATGATAGCTTAACGCCGACCCTGTCGGCATAACACTTAGACGATGTTGTTGGCCAATCGT
>CAYJHY010000240.1:0-3275 GCA_964369875.1 uncultured Mailhella sp. | reverse complement strand
TAAAATTTTACTTGACGCTTTTTTACTTTGGTTTATTTATGAAGGCAGAACATAGAAGTAAGAAATCATAAAAGGTCGTAAAAAGCTGTATGAGCAAAGATTTAATTATTGTGGAGTCACCGGCCAAGGTCAAGACTATCAAGAAATTTTTGGGCACCAAATTCATGGTACAAGCCAGTGTGGGGCATATTCGGGATTTACCCTCCAAAGAGATCGGAGTGGACGAAGAAACCTTTGAGCCTCGCTATGTGACCATTACGGGCAAAGAAAAGGTGGTAAGTTCCCTACAAGAAGCGGCGGCCAAAGCCGACACCGTTTATCTTGCACCCGACCCCGACCGTGAAGGTGAGGCCATTGCTTGGCATATTGCCGAGGTGATTAAATCTGTCGCCAAAGACATTAAGCGTATCCAGTTCAACGAAATCACAGCCAAAGCCGTAAAAGAAGCCTTAGCTAATCCGCGTGATATCGACCCCCGCTTATTTGAAGCGCAACAAGCAAGACGCGTGCTTGACCGTTTGGTCGGTTATAAAATTTCTCCGCTTTTGTGGAAATCCGTTAAACGCGGAATTTCTGCGGGGCGTGTGCAATCTGTGGCCTTGCGTCTCGTTGTGGAGCGTGAAGAAGAACGTTTGGCCTTTGTTCCCGAAGAATTCTGGAACTTTAAAGCCATGGTCAATGCCGAAGAAAAGACCTTCAAACTTGATCTCACAAAAATCAATCAGAAAAAAGCCGTTATCCCCAATGAGGAAATGGCGCTTGCCGTGGAAAAAGCCTTACAAGCCAAAGACTTTGTGGTCGAAAAAGTAGAAGAAAAAGAAAGAAGCCGTTCTCCGCAACCTCCTTTCACAACCTCTACCTTGCAACAGGCCGCCAACCAACGCCTCGGTTTTAGCGCAAAACGTACCATGACCACCGCCCAACGTCTTTACGAAGGTATTGACATTGAGGGGCAAGGCACCTTGGCGCTTATTACCTATATGAGAACGGACTCCGTGCGTATCGCCGCCGAAGCCATCACCGCCGCCACAGAGTTTATTCAAGGCACCTACGGTGAAGACTTCATCGCTGCAGGTGGAAAAGGCCGTGCATTCAAAGGTAAAAAAAGCGTTCAAGACGCCCACGAAGCCATCAGACCCGTTGACGTCAGCGTCACCCCCGAACAAATCAAACATGCTCTCACCCCCGAACAGTTCAGACTCTATTCCCTTATATGGGCGCGTTTTGTGGCTTCACAAATGGCTGCCGCACGTTTCCATGACACCGTGGTTACTGTTTCCTGTCAAAATCCTGATTTACCGTCCAACGCTTCGGAAGTAGAAGAAAAGCTCTATCCTTTCCATTCCCAATGGCGTGCAAAGGGTGAACGTATGCTTTTCCCCGGCTTCTTGAAAGTGCTGAGCTCCACCGATGAAAAAGTGGAAGAATTGCCTGCCCTCACTCAAGGAAAGGCCTTAAACGTCGAAAGCATTATCAAAGAACAAAAATTTACCCAACCAAGCCCACGCTACAGCGAAGCTTCCCTTGTGCGTGAACTTGAAGAAAAGGGAATCGGCCGTCCTTCCACCTACGCCACCATCATTTCCACCATCCAAGACAGAGAATATGTGCGCCTCGACAGCAAGCACTTTGTTCCCACAGACCTCGGTAACGTGGTATGTTCACAATTAAGAGACAACTTCCCTAAGTTGATGAACGTAGACTTTACCGCCAATATGGAAGAAAATCTGGATAAAGTGGCAGAAGGCGAAATGGGCTGGGTCAATCTTTTGTCCGATTTCAACGGCGACTTTGTGGCCACCCTTGAAAAAGCTTCCAAGGAAATGAAAGGGGTTAAAACAGGCATTGAAACCAATGTTCCCTGTCCCAAATGCGGGAAAAATTTAGCCATTAAATTTGGTAAAAGCGGTGAATTTTTGGCATGTTCAGGCTATCCCGAATGTCGCTTCACCTCGAATTTCACCCGTGACGAAAACGGAGAAATTCAGCTACAAGCCGCCCCAGAATACGAAGTGGTGGGCGAATGTCCCAAATGTAAAGGGGATGTGGTTCTCAAAAAAGCCCACACGGGCAGTCGCTTCTTGGCCTGTGCCAACTATCCTAAATGCGATTTCGCCGCCCCTTACTCCACTGGAGTGAAATGTCCTCGTTGCGAAGACGGTGTGCTTGTGGAAAAAAGCTCCAAGCGCGGTAAAATTTTCTACTCTTGCAACACCTACCCAAAATGTGATTATGCCCTCTGGGATTTCCCCATTGCCGAAGCTTGCCCTCAATGCGACTCCCCTATTTTGGTACGCAAACACAGCAAAGTAAAGGGTGATTATATCGCTTGCCCCGAAAGCGCTTGTAAATACACAAGAACAGAAATTCCCCTTGACGAGGACGCAGAAGGCACAGCAACCCAAAACCCCATAGCACAAAGCTTGCTTTTGGCCACAAGCACCAAACTTAGCCCAAGCAAAAGCACCGCCAAAAGTAAAAAATCAGCCGAAAAAGCCGATAAAGAAGTTGCAAACACAACAGAAACAAAAGGCACAAAAGGCACCGAAACCCAAGCGGAAGAAAAACCAAAAAGAACCCGCAAGAAAAAGGAAGAAGCTCCTGAAGCTGAATCCCCCGCGGCCGAAGCCGAAGCAAAGCCAAAAGCCAAACGCGTCAGCAAAAAAGCGGCTACAGAAGCAACAACCGAAGCGACTGTTTCCGCAAGCGTTGCCATGCCCAAAAACATCCAAGGCGATTTAAAGCAAATCAAAATCTACACAGACGGTTCTTGTCTCGGTAACCCAGGAAACGGCGCCTATGCTGGTATTTTGGAGTTCGACGGCAAGAAAAAAGAAATCGTGGGCGGTTTTACCCACACCACCAACAACCGCATGGAACTCCTTGCCGTTGTGGAAGCCCTCAACGTTCTCAAAGAACCTTGCGACGTGGAACTTTACACCGACAGCCAATACGTAGCCAAAGCCATTAACGCTGGCTGGCTCGAAGGTTGGAAGAAAAACGGCTGGAAAACTGCCGCCAAAAAACCCGTCAAAAACCAAGACCTCTGGATACGCTTCGACGAAGCCGTCAAAAAACATAACGTTAGCTTCCGTTGGGTCAAAGGCCACGCCGGACACCCCGAAAACGAACGCTGTGACGAACTCGCAAGAACAGAAGCCGCAAAACCTGACCTCCCACAAGACACAGGCTACAGCGTAGATTAGTTTTAGATGGATTAGATGGTTTTTTAAAGGGGGAGGGGAGCACTTTTTGTGAACAAAAAGTACTCCCCT
>CAYJHY010000239.1:0-3282 GCA_964369875.1 uncultured Mailhella sp. | reverse complement strand
GCGTTTTCTCTAAAAGCAATGATGTTTGTAACACGTTGTAAAATAACGACATTGTTGTAGGGCTTTGTGATGTAGTCTGATGCCCCAAGTTCAAGGGCTTTAATTTCGGCTTCGACACCTTCGGATTGAGTTGTAACAATGATGGGGACATTTCTGAGTTCAGGGTCTTCTTTGACAATACTTAAGAAGGTATAGCCATCCATTCCGGGCATAACCAAATCTAAAAGAATAACTTGGATGACATCCTTGTTTTCTTTTAAAATTTCGAGAGCCTCTTCGCCTCCCGGCGCTTCAAAGATATCGTACTTCTCGCTGAGAATTTTCTTTAAAAGCATGCGGTTGACAACTTGGTCATCGACTATCAGTATTTTTTTCTTAAATGGTGTCATAGTACATCTTCATCTTACGGGTTCAGAAAGCATGGTTACTTATCTCATAATAACCATATACCTTATAACTCTTTTTTTATATCATATGTTTTCGTTCTTGAACAGTTTTTTTTTTGAAATTAAAATTTTTATTTACAAAACTCTGTTTTTCTAAAAACTATCACAAATTACGCAAAAAAGAAAATAATCTGTCGGATGAAATAGGTTTCATAGCATCTGACAGATATTTTCTTTTGTATGTATCTTTTCTTTTTTTAATTTTACTCAGGAAATTTACCCCAACGAGCAAAGGAGGATTGACCGTCTCCGGTGGGGACAAGCTTTGAATCTCCGCCGTGTCTGGTGGTGAGATATATTTGTTTTTTTCCGCTTCTGTTGGAAGTGTACGCCAAAAAGTAGTTGTCGGGGGCAAAGGAAGGGTGCTCATCTCTGCCGGGGCCAAAGGATACTTGTCTTTCTATGCCGGTCATAAGGTCGTGTACAAAAATACGGAAACCTTGATCGGTTTGTTTGGTGTAGGCGACAAGCGTTCCGTCAGGGCTGATGGAAGGTTCAGAATTATAAGAGCCTGATTTGCTGACCCTTGTTGTTGTACCTGTGTTGAAGTCTTTCAAAAAGATTTGAGGGCCCCCAAGGCGACTTGAGGTGAAAACCATTTTTGTCCCTGTGTGATCGAAAGACGGGGAAACTTCAATGCCGGGGCCTGCTTCAAGAGTTCTTTCTTTGGCAAAGCTGTGGTCCAAGAGGAAAATGTCCGGTTGATTGCCTGTGGAAAGGCTTACAGCTACTTTGTTGTCAGGCATAAAGCTTGGTCCGATAACGGTGTTCCCGGGGAAGCGGATGCGCTTTACTTGACCGCCTTGAGTTTGCCAAACACCGAGGGCGTGGCTTGAGTCGTCAAGGTGGCTGAACACCACATAGCGACCGTCGGGAGACCAAGAAGGAGAAAGGGCAGAGCCTTGTAAGGAAGTGATTTGTTTTAGGTATTTACCTGTAGGGGAAACAATCCAAAGGTTTTTGTTGTTTCTTCCCAAGTCCTTGGCAAAAACCAAGGTTGAGCGGAAAAAGTCACCGTTACCTGTGAGGGCTTCCATAAGGTCTGCACAAAAACGATTGGCCACGGCATCGACTCTATTGTCATTGACATTGCTATAGGCATTACCAAAAATAAATTTACCTGAATAGGTTTCAAAAACACGCATCTCGACAGTGGCGTTTTGTCTGTCGCCTTTTGGCCAATAGGAGGTCATAAGGAGGTCGGCGCCTGCAAGCTGAAAACGTTTAAAGTCTATTCCGTTTCCTGTCCATGCAGAAAGAACACTGCCTCCAAGTACTGCTCTTTCATCGGTAATGCGCATAAAGGGCAGATAAGAGAGGTTCTCAAGGATTTTTTGATTAAGCTCGGTTCCCAAAGGGCCGGTGGCTGTGTTTGCAGACACCAGGGGAGTGGCTATGGCTAAATTAACGATATTTTGCCCCGGACCGTAAATATCGACATTGGTGACCGCTTTTGCTTCAAGGGGTAAACTCAGAATGAGGCATAAAGCGAAAACTTTTATACATAATCTTTTGAAACTTTTCATAAATCTTTCCTTACGTGAAGTGCGTGCAGTATAATGAATATAGGTTTAGTCGTCAAGGTTTACAACGGGCTTTAAATAGCACTTGTGGAAATAGGGAGAAGAGAGCTGTTCTTGAATGGCGTCACCAACCAAATTAACCAAGAAAGAGCTTTGCTTATCCTTGTGTTCAACACGGTAAAACGTACGGAAAAACTCTGCATCGGCAATGTCAACACTAAAAAGCATTTTGTTTTGCAACTCTTCTGCAACCACAAGGGAAGAAGCACAGGATAGAGTTTCAGGATTTTTGAGCAAGGTTTTTATGGGTCTGTAGTGATTAAATTCCATAAATTTTCTCGGCCTTAGCCCCAAAGTGGCAAGCTTATGTAAAAAAACTTCGCGTGTTCCCGAGCCCTTTTCCCGCAATAACCATTCCTTATTCATCAAAGACGCCATGGGATAGGCGCCTGCCTTGGCAAAGTCTTCATCGGCAGTGACAATGAGTAACCTTTCTTCCATAAGAGGGGTGACTTTTAGGTTGATGGAACGAACTTCAGCCTCCACAAAACCCACGTCAAACTCTCCTGCTTCTACTTTACGGATAACTTCGGTGCTGTTGCTTGCCTGACAGCTTATATGCACGTCTTTATGTTTTTTGGTGAAGTCATAGACAACTTGTGGAATAATAAAATCCGCAATGGTTGTGGACGCACCAATGCGTACATCTCCGGCAAGTTCATTGCCCGACATGGCCGCCATCAGGTTTTTCATTTCCCCAACCAAAGGGATAAGTCTTTCTTGTAAAAACTTTCCTTTCTCATTAAGCACCAGCTTGTTGTTGACCCTGTGAAAAAGGTTTGTGCCAATCTCTTCTTCAAATGCATTCAAAGAACTTGAAATGGCCGCTTGGGAAAGGAAAAAGTCCTGCGCTACCGTACGCATATGTGGTGTTTTTGCCAGTGCTAAAAAAATTTCAAATTGCTTAATGGTCAATGTCTCTTCTCGATTGTCTAAGTAACTTATTTTTTAGACTTGTTTTGTGTTGATAAGTTTTGCTTATCGATTCGAAAAATTTAATCCGTTTGCTTCCTTTTGCGGTCTGTCCTATTGTCAAGTCATCAAGCAGGAGGGAACGAGATGTCTACATTACAATACTTCAAAAAAGAAAGCAATATTCGCCTCATAGGTGGTATCTTCTTTGTAATTTTATTCGCAAGCGCCTCATGGCAAGTATCACAAATGGCCTTTTTTACAGCTCTTGGGCTTAGTCCATTAATTGTGGGTATCACCCTTGGTATGGTGTATGGCAATACCTTGCGTCACCACATGCC